>SLPX01000355.1 GCA_007131745.1 Myxococcales bacterium | reverse complement strand
TTTGAAGCTTTTAAGTCAGGTGGTTTTTTTGTCTGAAGTTTGGTTTTGAAATATGATCTTGAATAAAAAAATCAGTGGAGCCAATATTCCCGCATATGTAATCATACTTCTTTCCGTGGCGGCGTGTGGATTGGAGTTAGGCGGTTGCAGCAAAAAGGCCGCTCCCGAAGAGGTTGAGGCAGCGCGTCAGGTTGTGGAAAAGTACAACACGGCGTGGTTGAGCCGGGACGTGGATACGATGTTTCGTTTAAGCACCAGGGAAAGAATTCTGAACATGACTGAAATCGATCCCGACGAGGGATCCGCTAACCTGGAATTGGCGAAAAAGAGGTTTGGTCTTTTGGCCGAACAGACAAGGCTTTTTCTGGGGTATGAACGGCTGGAAATAGAAGGGGTGGTCGGGTCGGAGCCGGGAAGAGTGGTTTTCCAGATAAAGGCATGGCATAAAAAGGGCTCAAGGGTTGCTGAGTCGGATTTTATCAGGGAAGTGGTGAAAACAAAGGATGGGTGGCAGCTAAACTGAGATTTGTTTTGGGTGAAGGTTTAGAGAATTCTGATGAAGGTGCATAACCATTGGTTGGAATCGGTTAAGAAGAGAAAGGGGATACAATGAGAACCAAAAATTTAAGAAGTTTTTTTACCAAAGCCGCGTTGTCCGCTGTTTTCTTATCTGCGGTCCTTGCTTTTGCCGAATCCAAGGACAAGGATAAGGATAAGGACAAGGAGCAGCCTCCAGGTCCTGCCGTCAGAATGGAGCTTGATCAGGTTTTTCCCACGGAAAACTACACAGTGGTGAGGATCAAGTTTTTTGACGCCAAGGGAAAACAGACAACTGTAAAAGAAGGGCATTTCACATGGTGGTCGAATTTCCTGCAGGATCAACGAAAACCGGCAAAGGCTCGGCAGGTGAAGCTGGCGGAAGTCGACGAACACAGCAAAAACTACTCGTTGAAGCTTCCAGGCATACAAAGGCTTTGCCCCCCGAGGGTTGCTCGCTTGAGGATAAATTTCGTTGGAACCGACCCCAAGAGGAAATTCAACCGGACATGGACGCAAAAGGCCGAGTGTCGTTAATCGGCTTTTCGCGAGCAGGATTGCTTCAGCCTGTCCATTGAAATACGCATTTCTCCGGCGAGCAGGGACAGTGCATCTCGACATTCGATTTCCGCGCCTAGATGTCCAGGTTTTTCCAGGAAGTATAAAATATCTTTTCCAAGGGGTTGGGGTAATCGCTGTGCGATTTGCCTGACCGTTAGCGGATTGTTCCGCAGTGCGCGGCACAATACATAACCTCCCATGCGCCGGAGACTCCTGGACGGGTTATCAACGAACCCTGCTTCGAGCGCTTCCCGGTTGGGGCGCCACGTGTTTTCGCCCGTTTGTTCTCCAACCTCCGCGATTCTTCGCCTGGTCGTCCAGACTTCTTGAGCCAAGTGGGCGTCTAATCGTCGGCAGAGCCGGACACAGGATCGTTCTGGAAGATGCTGTAGAAAACGGGCGAAAATACTCATTCCGAGTCTTTCCACGAGTCTTTGCAGGCGATCTTCCGATTGAAGCGCGAGCCTATCCAGGAGGTCGACTGAATCGGTATCCGGCATTGAAACCAGATTCCCCCAAAGTAAGCGGCCGATCTCGAGACAGGTTTCCGACTGTAGAAGACCGGGGGCTCTCGATACCGTTCCCATTGTAAGCGCCATTCGGTCTCTCATGGCAAGGGGGAAGATTTCCATGACTCTTTCCGGCAATCCGGTCTTCGGGCTTCCGAATCCTTCACCTTCATCACGGGTGAACCACGTAGTGTTGATCAGTGCGGGATTTTCCGGGAGGACCGAACAGAGTCGGCGGTGCAGGGAATCAACTTTTTCGTTCGTTTGACCATGTTTTTCCGAGATTAGGGACAAAACATCCGGGCACAACCCGTCTTCCAGCCTGAACCCGAATCCCCGTTTGTCGAGTTCGCAGAGAGCAACGTAAAAACAACGGAAAAACCGCTTGTCGTCCATCAATCTTCTTTTTCGTCCTGTCTATCCCGGCTTGAACTATTCCGCTTGCAAGCTTCATGAACCCATTCCAGAAGTTGCCGGTATTTTTTGTAGTGTGATTCGCGGAAGCCGTATTTGTGCGCTTCCTTCATGATTGCGTCGCACGACCATCCGCGCTCCGCTCTGAAACGTCCGATTATTCCGCCTGTTCGATGAACGCCGTATGTACAATAAACAAACGTGACGTGTCCAGGCTTCATCAGGTCCCTGGTCACCTTTTCGCCGAAACGTTTTCTTCCGGGCTCATTGCGGTCGCCGCGTGCCATGAACCTGGGAACGTATTCAATGCCCATCTTTTTAGCGGCTTTCATGAGAGTTTTGTGGTTCCAGTTTTCAAGAGCAACGACCCGGGTGACTCCCTGTTCTTTGAGCCATTTAAGGTCGTCCGCGTTTCTGATCCGGTTGCCTCGGTAAACTTTCCAGGCGTCGGCGCCCTTGCCTCCTTCGTCGACAAGGGTGAACTTGGAGGGGCGGGCCCGGGCGGATGATGCGAAAAAGAGCAGAGCCGCAAGAATTGTGATCAGTGTTGATTTGCGTGTGATGAATTTCATTGCTTGCCTTTTTTTGAAGTGTGGTTTTCGGAGTCCTTGTTTTCATGAAGAAGCTTTTATTATGCGGATGATTCGGTAAGACTCCACGAAATCACTTCGACCGTCTTTGTATTCCAGAGTGTATCCGCTTATTTTTGCCGTGCTGCCATGTGCATCCACGTCTATTGTTTTTACATCCCACCGGATGGTTACCACATCCAACCCGCACCAGACAAGGCCTCTGTCCTTTATCTCCAGGCCCAGAACGGCACCCGATACGGACGGGATGCTTTCGCTGCAACTCTCATCCGGCTCACTGAGATTGATTTCGCATGTCCGTTTTTCATCGGCTTTGCTCATATTCAGAATTATAGCAGGACTTTCAGGATGCGCCCAATCCTGGATTTTTCTACATTCTTTGTCTGTTCAGCGGAGTTCCATCCCAGGCGTGCTCCAGCACCAAGAGAGCGTCATTTGGAAGGACTTCCTCCGGGTTGAGAAGTCTCGCAGGGTCGCTCATGATCCCTTGGGCGATTTCCGGAAGAACGGATCGTTGAACCGCCTGTTCGTTTGAGTTACGAACGATCTCCTTCAGACACCTGGGGTGTTTTCCTCCCGTGGCGAGATGAATCTCTTCGTTCATGGTGCGGATGTATTCGATGGCTTTTTCAGCGCGGTCATTTTTCGGGGTTTTTGCGTATACTTCCGGACCGGCCAGTGGAAAGAGCAATTCTCCGATGGCATCTTGCCTCCGGTTCAAATTGTATTCGAGGCCGTACGGGAGAAGGATAGCCATGCAGTTTCCGTGTGGAACTCGGCAAACAGCGCCAAGGATGTGACCGATGTTGTGAACCATCCCACACATGGAGTTCGAAAATGCGGCTCCGGCCGTCATCGATGCATCAGCCAAGGCTAGTCTTGAAGCCGTGTTGTCCGGATCCCGTATTGCGTCCAAAAGGTTTCGGCTGATTCCCGCTATGGATTTTAAGGCAAGAGCGTCACTCAGCGGGTTCTTTTCGAGACAATAATAAGCCTCGCAACTGTGTGCCATTGCGTCCATTGCCGTTGCGCCGATGAGGAAATCCGGGAGCGTTCGCGTCATGCGGGGGTCTATCACCGCGAGGTCGGGGAGAAGAAAATGGGAGACGAACGCCATTTTTGTTTTTCGCACCGGATCCGAAATCACTGCGGCGAGGGTTGCTTCCGAACCGGTGCCGGTCGTGGTCGGTATGACGATAAAAGGGTTGAGTCTCTTTTGGATGGCGCCGGTGCCCTGATAAGACAAAAGCGAGCCTCCTCCGAGAGACGCTGTGATATTGACCCCCTTGGCGGTATCGATGACGGATCCGCCGCCTATTGCAACGATTGAATCGCAGCCCTTGCTGGTGTACAGGGCCGATATTTCATCAACAACCCGGTAATCTGAATCCACGGGAACGTCTTTGAATATATCCACGTCCGTCAGGTTGTTTTTAGCTGCATTCAAGACTATGTCTACAAGACCTGCCGCTTCTATGTGCGGGTCGGTTATTATGAGCGGTTTTCGAGCTTTCAGTTCGGTCATCCTTGGAGGGATCTTTTCCAGCCCGTTTTCGGCTACGATTGCTCTCACGCCGAGATAGAAATCGTAGTAATCGGGGAACATCATGTCGTGGCGCTCCTGTTGCGCAAATTGTTTAATGCAACGCGAAAAAGGTCGGGATGCAAGGTCTTTGCGTAGATTCGTCCCCGGTTTAAGTGCTTTTTCAACGGCGGAAACTCTGTTTCAGAGGGGTATCGTTTTACCGCCAGTTCGGCGATGATCCTGGGCAGTAAATAGATTTCGACAATGTCCAGTATGCGCACCACTGCAAGTGCATGCGCCAGGTCGCCCACGATGAGAAACCGATCATTGCTGGATGCGTACGCTGTTGATTCCCGGAATGTGAATATCCTGAATGCAAGTTCCATGTTCTTGATGCGCATTTCGAGTTTGACGTCATGGTCCGAGGGATTCCATCCCAGGTATTTTATCGCTCCGCTCTTGTCTTTGCCCATGATCATGTTCGGACCATTGGGAGCGACTCCGAGTAGAAAATTGAAGTCATCAGGTAGATTCCGAAAAATCTCTTTTATCGATTCGTCGACTTCGGCAGCCGCCTCTATAGCTCGGCCGATAAGAAGCATGACCGTAAACGCGTACGCCCGTTTTAAGTGCTTCCGGCAGGGTTTCACTTCCGGAAATCTGTTCGTGATCATCTTTTACTCCCCTTTATTCAATGTCTTCGCCCGATGCTCGGGAAAGAAGTGTTTTTGCCGGGCCTTGTCCAGAACAGTGAGACAATCATTTTCGTTGAAATACTTACCCCCTGAGGCCCCCCCTTTTTTGCAGGCTTGTTCAGCGACTCCTGGAGGGATAGCATGAAAAGGATTGGAGAGGGATGAGAGTGATCGGGTGATCGCTGCGGCTGCAGCGGAGAAAAGATCCATCGCCAGGTTGATCCCTTTTTGGGCGCGTTTTTCTTCCGGTGTGGTCACGTAATCTTCCATTCCCGATAGGTAGAGCAATAGTTCATCACGGGGAAAACCGTATTTGCTGCATCTCAGATCAAGAGCGGCCTGCGCCAGGAGACACACGAATATCCCTCTATCGATCGAGGTGTGTGTTTCCAGTTCTTCCGAAAGAGCGGCCGTCAACCCCAACTTTGCATTCAAAGCCGCCGTGGTAGCGATAACGCCGGCGTTGGCGGTCCAGAAACCGTGACTCGTACTTCCCGGGTCTTTAAGCAGGCCGGTCATGTGGTGTGAAATCGATGAAAGAGCGGCGTGGACAAAAGCGTCCCTCAATGAGTTTGCTTTCTCGTCCATGAAAGCGTTCAGTGCGTTATCTAGGGCGACGGCTGATGATCGAGCGGCGCATAGAAGCGAACACATATCGGTCATTCTTTTGTCCAGAACAATCACGTCCGGAATCAAAAAGTCCGACTCTATCCGACATCCGTCGATGCTGAGAACGTTTCCTCCTTCCGTTCCATTTGTACAGCAGGTGGGTACGACTATGAAGGGGTTCAGTCGGTTTACAATGGTCATTCCTTCATAGAAGAGCGCGCCCCTTTTTTCCGAGACGATACAATTTACAGCGCGGGCTGCATTTACCACACGGCCTCCGCCTGCAACGACGATGGAATCACACTTTCGATCCTTGAAAAGATAAACTGCATCCTGTACGCGTTGGAAATCTTCGCCAATGCCGATTTCATCATAGAAAGCTCCGATGGAAAGGTCGGAGTCGTAAAAAGCCTTGATCAGATTTTTTTTCATCGATCTTTGTGTTGAAGATTTTCCCGATACAATCAGCGGCCTCACGGCCCCGTTGTTTTTCAATTCTGAAGGGATGGATTCAAGAGCGCACGTACCTGATATGATTTTCGATCGACTGAAGAACTCGTACTCCGGGATTTGCATGAATTACCTTTGAACTATCTTTATGCGCTTTGTTAATGATCATAAGACCATTATCGGATTTGGCCGGCGGAATCAAGAAATGAGAACTTATTGTTTGCCGCGGCCGAATTTTTGCGGAATCGGCTTTTTGTGTGCATATTCGATTAGGTCCGGATTTCGGCCGGGCTTAAACGCCGAAAGGGTGTTTTGGGACAAATTATGAGTCCCGGGTTTTCGGAGGGCGAACCGCAATGCCTGACCAGTTTCAAAGCGGATGCTCCCCGGCGAATCACGGATTCAGGAAGTATGAGATGAAGTCGGGTTTGTTTTTGATTTCGGCCGTTCTTCTGTCTTATTCTTGCAGCAGTGAATGGGAGCTGCCACGCGGATGTGAGAGATTCTCAGGACGCCGCAAGGATAAGAGCGTCCATGGAGAGCGTTTCGAGGGAGATGCAGGGATTCAATCCTGGAATTACGAGTTTGGGCAAGCCTCGGAAATACATTGGGATGCACCAACAGCGGATCCGGACAGCCTGGAAGTGCTTGTATTTCTAGGGCCTGAAAAACTGGGTGAGATGCTCATGGCGGAAGATGGGGTGGACGTGGTCTCCATGGCGAAAGCCAACAGGATTCTTCTTGCAATCAAGCGTTCCGGATCCGGACCGAAACATCTCGATGTTTACCTGGAAATCTACAGGAATCATCCGAATCCGGACATTGTAAATGATGTTCGTGAGCGTTTAGTGGAATTACAGAAACACAACCCGTGGAAGACCGCTCTTTTTGCTCTCCATCAAGACGATGAGCCTGGGTTACTGGGTTTTTTGGGAAGGCTCGAGGAGGTGAAGGCAACCTGGGAAAAGGATACTGATTTGTCCGTGAAAATTCCTCACCAAGGACCGGATGATGATAATGGTGATGCGGATGATGGGGATGCGGCAGTAAAAGAGAGTGCGGCTGATCATGAAAGAGAGAAAGCTTCCGGAGATGGATCCGAAGACGAGTGGGATTACAGCCTGGACGAGGGGTTGCAAGATCCCAGGGCAGCGGTGTTGACCCGGATTTTCGCCAGGGTTTTGGAGCGGGAGAAGGTTGTGTACGCTCAGCCGGAGATGATGCTCAATATTACGATATTGGCGCTGCACGCTCCTGATGAGCCGATAAGGCAATTCTACCCGAGACTGAGGACGGGGATTCTCTGGAACCGTCTTACAATGGCCCTTGCCGAAGCAGGGCGATTGGAGTTAGCGAGGGATTTCAGCGTACCGCCGACCATGGTGAGGATATATGCGGTGGCCAGGGAACTATACGCTATCACCGATTTGCTTAAATACATTCAGAATCCACCCGATTGGGCGCAAAGAAAGCTTGACGAGGTGTTTTTGCGGGTGAGCCACCTGTACGCTGGTTATCTGACCCATGAGTGCGTGCCCGAACCGAGCCATCGTGTTCCTGAGCTCAAAAGGGTGAGCGCGCTTTTGGCTCGGCGGCTGGGGGAGTTGATCGATGGACTAGAAAAAACCATCCGGCTCAATGAAGGGAAAAGCGCGGAAGACGTTAACATGTTGTTTCAAAACCTGATGTTGATGAGAGTGTTGTCCGAGGCCGCTGGTTTATTCGTGGCTCTCGATGAAACCCCCCGATGCGATATTGATTGACGAACGTGGATGTTCAGCGTTTACGAATGCGGTGGATCCTGAACATGTATGCGTGGGGATCTTCTACGCATCGACCGGTTTTTTTCGTGCAGGGTTGGCCCGGCCGGCATTTATCATTCCTGCAGATTGTTCCGTCGCCGCAATCCTTGTTTACAGCGCAAGCCACGTTTAGAGCATCTGGTTGAGGCCGGGGGTATATCAGCTCTGCTTCCGGCATTCGTGCGAGTTGCTGCCTAAGAGCTCGGAAATCACTTGTACAATACATGTAGTTTACTTTGAAATAGTCCAGGATCGTTTGGATGGGCCGATTGTCTTTTCCGTTTGCAAGAGCGTTCCATCGTTTCCAGAGTTCGGGGTTCCAGTTGTACATGAAGGTGGGATCCAGGAACACAGCGTAGTTGTGCTTGTGTGATTGGAAAAAAAGATGCGGTGCATCGTCCCAATCGCATGTCAGCACTGTTTCGCCTTCGGGAATGTTTTCTCCAAGCCATCGCGCTGAGGGAGCGTAGGTGGATTCTCCGCAGCGCTCAAGCTGGGGGAATGTGTCGAGATGGCTCCGGATGAACAACACCGGTATGCCCACGAGCAATACGAGGACCAACACCCTGAAAACCCATGGTCTTTCGCGGCGCAAACCTCCCGGTGTCAATTCTTCCGGCAATTCGTTGAAATAGAACGCCGCCAGTAAACCGGTAACGGGAACCCAGTATTCGCCGAAGCGTTTCGAAACCATCATCATAACGAGATAGATCGTGGAAGCGGCGAATAGAAAAAGTGTCTTCGAGCTTAATCTGAAAGGTCGCGCTAGCGAAATCGTGAACATGAGCCACAAAGGGATTAGGCTTGCCGAACAAACGTTCAATAAGCTTCTGGTGGACATGGGATTCAATTCGCCGCCCATGTTCAGGTTCACCGTTTGTTGCATGTGGTTCCAAATCACCAAAACGTTCTGGATAAAGAAACCCTTCACATTGTGTGGAAAATTCGGATGGATGGACCAACCGAGGATCATTCCTCCCAAAGCCCACACAAACACTTTCCATGGTCTGTGTTCGTCCCGGAGCGCTGTTATAACAAGGTATATCAGGGCGAGACCGACGTATTGGTAATGGCCGGTGTAGCTGAGAGAGTACAGAAAAGAAATAAAGCCGACTATCCAGTGCCGCTCATTCAAAAGGAAATGAATTCCCACGATCAATATTAAGACCGACAATGTTTGCGGACGTGCGACGTTGATGCGGAAAAGAAGATATCCGCCGGAAGAAAGCAACAGCAGCCACCACAGCCACCTGTAATTGATCTCGTTTAAACGGAGCAGTGCAAAAAATGATGTAAAAATGGAACACCCGATGATCAATGTTGCCCACTTCGCTCCTTCGATCAGGTCTCCGTAGGTAAAAAGAGCGAGGTAAATATGGTAAAGAAATTCCTTGTCGAAAAAATGATCTCTCCAGAGGGAAAACTGGGCCCAGTGAAAATTGTGTATGATTCCTTCGGTGCGAGTGATGTAGCTGAACTTGATATGATAGTACGCGTCTGTTCCGCATAGGTGAGTCGAGGAGAATTGGTAAACGTAGAAATACGCGAAACTTACAGCGATAACCACGAACAGCTCCGCTGCGATGAACGGGCGTGTGTCTTTTATCCGGAGATACCGGTTCCATAGATCATCGATTATTGTGGAGAGATTCATAAAGTAATCTCTTTGAACCAGGTTGTTATAAACACATGAGCCGGGACTTGGTTTCGTTCAACTCGAAGCTGTGTTTAGCATGGAAAAGGATCCAGGAAAAGAGAACTGGAAGAGGTGAAAAATCGATAATTTTCTACGTTGACCAATCCGCCTTTTGGTCTGTAGATTGGTATTTGAAGGAGCAGACCTTGATTCCCGGCGAAAATGGAGGCCTCGTGATGATTTTTGTATCGGATGGCAACATTGTTTTGAAACTTGGTGAATTGCGGCGCAATGTGTCCAAGAGTTCCGGTCTTATGTCTTGGCTGATATGTGCGGCGCTTTTCACAAGTTGGAGTTGCACTGCTTCCAGGCCGGCCGTGCAGCATGGGAAGGACAGGGAGCCGGGGCGAGTGAGCGCCGACTGGGAGCAGACCGGTGGAGAAGACTCCGGGGATATGTCCGAACATCGCAGCGACCGGCCCGAGGTGCGGCCTCCGCAGTGTCCGGTTGAGAGCGTTGTGTCGATTGCTCCCGTGATTTGGGATGATGAGACAGGTCATTTGCGTTGGTGGATTGGGGAAAGAGTGCTTGACGAGGTCAAGAGCTCAAAGGAAAAACCGGTGGAAGTGTGCGGTGTGAGAGGGCAGCTCCAGTGGCTCATGAATGCGGTGTGTCCCGATGGGAAGCGGCCTTTCAGCTCTTTAGTTGAAGCGCACCAAAGCCGGACGGGTAGCGTGGGTCAGGGAGGCAGGTGCGGAAAGATTGTTGATTTATACAGGGTGCCGTGCGAAACACAGGTATACGAAGTGTATATGAGTCTCTATCATTGTACCCGCTCGGAGAGGGCTCGCGGGGAAGGTCCTCCCGAGATGAATGGAGCGGAATGACACCCAAGAAAGGTCGGTGAGATATGCAAGAACGCTCTCTTATAATTCTTCCCACATACAACGAGAGGGAGAACCTGAGGGCCATGGTCTGCAGGATTCATGAAGTGTTTCCCGAGACCCATATCCTTGTGGTCGATGACGGGTCGCCCGACGGCACTGGTGAAGTAGCTGATGATCTGTCCGCGGAGGACGAAAGAATCCAGTGTATTCACCGCCCTTGCAAAATGGGTTTGGGGACCGCGTATATCGAAGGGTTCAGGCGGGGTCTGGATGAAGGGTATGATCTTCTCTGGGAGATGGATACGGATTTCAGTCATGATCCGCGGTACTTGCCCGACATGCTGAACGCCATTCGAGATGGAGCCGACTTGGCTATTGGCTCCAGGTATGTTCCCGGAGGAGGAACTGAAAACTGGGGGTTGGGAAGAAAAGTATTGAGCAGGGGTGGAGGTGTTTACGCAAGACTGGTGTTGAGTGTTCGGGTCCAGGATCTTACTTCGGGGTTCAGGTGTTATCGAAGGAAAGTCTTGGAAACCATCGACCTGGACTCCGTTAGGTCGGAAGGTTATTCTTTTCAGATAGAAATGGCGTTCAAAACGTGCCGGGCGGGTTTCCGTGTCGAGGAAGTGCCTATAGTTTTCGTGGATCGCCGGGTGGGGGAGTCTAAAATGTCGGGTTCGATTGTGTGGGAGGCTGTCTGGCGGGTATGGCGGTTGCGTTTAGGCCTGTAAAGGACACTCTAAACGCTGTTTTGTCAGTATGTTTCAGGGTGAGTTTCGCAAGCTTTAAGCTGTTTCCATTTCTTTTCAATTTGGTCCAGCATTTCCCCTGCCGCGATGGTAAAAAGACTGCGATCAAGTTTTTCTATTCCTTCCAGGTCGGCCCATTCGTTTTCGCCGGCTGTTTTACCGGGGTTGGTCCAGCAATTCTGGTGAAAAAGACGAATAGAATGAAACTCTTTGTTGTCATCGGTTGTCCAGCGAAGAAATCCCGGGGCTCGCGGGGAGATGGGTTCACTGCATGCTGCACATACAAGAATTTTTCGCTCTGTTTGGTTGGCGGCTGTGCGTATGGCTGATGTTATTGACCTAAACCCTTTACGGGGCGTCAACGATTCCACAAGGTAATTAAGTTTGTCCGGAGTTCCGGTTGCATGGTGTCCGCTTGTGTAACTGGTTATGCGAACCCGTGCAGCGTTTGCCATGGTTTCCTCCATGCGCCGGCGGTCTGCCGTGCAACCGAAACATACGTCGAGTGTTTTTGATACGATGATCCCCTCAAAAACGGCCATCGAATAATCAGCCGCGGAACTGCACAAAGAACACACGGGTTTGTTTTCTATTGCTTCCTTAAAGCTTCTGTTTTTCAGATCTTCTTCATGGCTCATGATTTCACCGGGTTGTCTTTTCGGCTGGAATCAGTTTTCGCCGTCAAATTGCAAAGCCGCTTTCAGTCTTCCGCGGCGGCTCAGCATCCTGTCGAGGGGCGGTTCGTACTCAGGAGTCTCCCCTTCCAAATGATCCAAGCTCCCTTCCGCGTGTAATATTTCTCCATCAGGATTTTGCCACGGTATTTCTTTGAGCGGCATGGTTCCGACCGCTTCCTTCATGTATCTCGCCCAGAAAGGAAGCGTTGTGTTAAAGGAAGCATCATGAGTGCCGAGGGGGCGGGCGTATTCATCATCGCCCAGCCATGCCCCGGTAAGCCAACGCGATGTGTAGCCCACAAACCATGTGTCCGCCGTGCGGCTGGAAGTGCCCGTTTTTCCGGCGGTGGGTATCCCGGTCATGCGCAAAGGCCCTGCATGTCCCTTTTGCACCATTCTTCTCAGGAGTTTCGAGGTCTTGTATCCGGTTTCCGCGGCAATCACCTGTTTAGGCTGCTGAGTGATTGTTTCCGCTATGCGATCCAATTTATCATCTTCACCCAAACGGGGGTCGAAATATACCGTGTTATCCAGGATCACCCGGCCGTTGCGATCTTTGATTCTTTTGATCGTTGTCATTTCAGAGGATTTGCCGTTGCGCGCGAAAATGCCGAAAGAGTTGGTCAACTCGTGCATGTAGGTGCAAGATGCTCCGAGAGCGAGAGCGTCATCCGGTATTATGGGGGTTGTAAATCCAAGTCTCCGGGCCCATCTCTTTACGTTGTGGGCGCCCATCGCCCTGAAAACCTGTACGGATGCATTGTTTTTTGACCACACAAGCGCGAATTCGAGTGAGACCTCGTAATCGTCGATCAGGCCGGCGAACCTTCTCCTGAGATCTTCATTGTACGCAAAGTCCCTCACATACCACTTTTGCCCTGTTTCGGGATCCACGATGGAATAGGGTGTATCCTTAATTCTTCGGTCAAACCCCCAGCCTCTGTTCAGGGCGAGTGAATAATATATCGGCTTGTAGGTGCTTCCGGGTTGGCGACAGGCCCGGGTTGTTCTGTTGAAAGGCGATAGGTCGAAGTCAGTGCCGCCGACCATTGAAATCACGTAACCGGTTTCGTGATCGATCGTAAGGATGGCACTTTGCACGTGAGGGGTTTGTTCCAAGCTGACGTATGGCTCCGCGGGCCATTCGGCAGGCGGTTGCGGCAGGGCGCTTCGATCAACTGAACCGTCGGCCAGGATTCTAACGCTCTCTCTTTTCGGAGGGGATCCTGCTTTGCTCACCCATACCACGTCCCCCGGCATGAGAGCGCGCCATGCGCGGCGGATCGATCGGTCGGTTGTTCCGTCGCGGTCGCTATATTGAGAAGCCCATGACATTTCCGCCAGCGGGAGTGTATACCGTTTGTTTCCGATTGAAACCAGCGCTCCTCCGTCCGCTACTTCTTCCACCAGCGCGAGATAGTTTCCCTCGTCTGTGAGTGGATCGGGTCCATACAACCCAGCTGATTTTTCCAGAAATGTCTTTTGCTGTTCTTCAGTTTCCAGGTAAGCCTCGGGTCCCCTCCATCCCTGCCGTTTGTCCATCCACCGGGCCATTTCATCCACGTGTTTTCTTGCCGTTGACTGAACCCATGTGTCAACCGTTGTCTCCACGGTATAGCCGCCCCTGTACAATTCTCTTTCTCCGAGCAGCCTAATGCAGTTTTGCACGCTCATGTTTCCGTCGGGGTTGGTTTCCGAATTCTCTTCATGACAGCGAGTGCCCCCTGCGTAAGCTTTTCGCCCCAGAATATCGATCAGTTCGAGCCTTACATGTTCAGTGAAGTATGGACTGACATCCCTGAAATGATTTGTGCCGGGCTGGAGTTCGAGCGGGCTGACGGCCCATTGTTGCGCTTCTTCGACGGACAGAGCCCCGGTTTCGGCCATGTTCTGCAATACCTGGTTTCTTCTGCGAACCGCCTGCTCCGGGTTGATCACGGGGGAATAGCGGCTGGGAGCCTGTGCCAGACCCGCTATGAGAGCCGCTTCGCCGGCGTTGATTTCCTCCATGTCTTTTTGAAAATAGCGTCTCGCCGCGGATTTTACCCCGTACGCTCCATGCCCAAGAAAAATCTTGTTCAGGTAAAGTTCCAGGATCTGATCTTTTGACAAAGTATCTTCGATCCTGCGGGCTAGGATGGCCTCTCTTATTTTGCGGTCAAAGGTTCGTTCGGGACCCAGCCATGCCTTGGCTACTTGTTGGGTTATCGTGCTGCCTCCCTGAACGATCGCTCCGGCCTTGTAGTTGATCCAAGCAGCCCGGACTATGGATCGCCAGTCGATTCCGGAATGCTCATAGAACCGGCGGTCTTCAACCGCCAGAAAGGCGTTCCTGATCAATTCGGGGATCTCGTTTATTTCGGCCCATTCCCGGTGTTCCTCGGCCAGTTCGGCGAGAAGACGACCGTCGCCGCCCACGATTCGAGTGATGGTGTGAGCCTTGTGTTTGTAAATCGCAGGATCCGGAACTTCGGGGATGTTTTGAGCGAAACGGCCGTAAACGAGAAACATGACCAATAGAGCATGAAGAAAGACGGCAAGCAATCCGAATGCGTAATACTTGAACAACCAGTAGAAGAAACCTCCGTCCGCTGGATTCAGCACCCGTTTACGTTCGGGATAGAGCTTCAAATACCCCGACTTGAGCAGGATCTTGATCCCGGCAAAGGAAAATCCTTTTTTCGGGGCGGACATTGTTTCACTTGTCTGACTTCCTGTTTCAATGCTCATGGCAACTCGAACATAAACATACACTCGCACAAAAGTACATACATTGGGTCAAAAAGACCTGCAGTCGATCAACAATACACATAAATAAGGATTCGTCTATAGAACCGGGGCGATATAAGTTTTTTGGTGGATCTTGTTTTCATTTGTCGCATCTTTGTCTTGGCTCCTCTATAATGACCGCTGTTTGCAAAGGAGATTTCACACATGGATAAGCTAGCGGAACTCATGCTGAACGGGGGCGTGCTCACCAAGGCGCAACTGGAATCGGTTTTGCAAAAACAGAGGGTTTTCGGTGGTTCGTTGGCCTTGAATCTTTTAATTGAAGGGGCCGTGTCCGAGAGGGTGGTGCAGGTTTTTTTGGAACAGGTAGTCGGCAATCCGGGCAAACAACCTTATGACGCCGAGCCGGATCCGGATGTATTGGGGGTTTTGGATCGTGACAGGGCGGCTCGACTCAAGTGCATACCGATCCGGAGAGAGGGCGACGTGCTGCACGTGTTGACGATTGATCCGGGAAACACCGAGGCGATGCAGGAAATTGAAAAACGTTCCGGTTGCAATGTGGTTCCAAGTCTCGTAAACGAGATGCGATTTCTCTGGCTGTTGGATCGCTGGTACGGAATAGTTTGCCCTCAGAGAGCTGAAAAAGCAGCCAGGGAATTGTACAAGGGCAAGAGCCCTGTGATGAGTTCGATCCTGGATTCCAATGATGTGGATTCGCTGATTTATGACCCGATGGCAGGGGCGACAACCGGCATGACAGGTCTGGATAAGCTTTATGACGGAGTCGATGGGGATGGAGAGTTAATGGAAGTGGAAGAGGAGATGATCCCCATTTTGGAAGAAGAACTCGATCTGCTTGTAAAGGATTCACCCGAGGAGGAAAAGGCCGCTTTGCGAAAGCAAGCTGAGCGCGGGGATCTGGAAGTGGGTCAGGATCTCGAACCTCTGGATTTCGAGGGTGTGGAAAGTGCCTTGTCGGCGGCTGATTCTTTGGATGATGTTTTCGAAGTGTTCGAGCGTTACGGCGGACCGTTTTTCAAAGCGCTCGCTGCGTTTCGTGTTCAAGGAGGTGTGATCATGGGGTGGCGGGCCGTGGGCAAGGGAATCAACGGCGAAGATATGAGGGGAATCGTTATTCCTGTTTCAGGCGATGGTTTTTTGGTGGAATCTCTGGGAGAGAAACCGATCCTTTCCTCGAATCGCGAAACGGACGCGGACAGGGAAATGGCCGCTCGGATAGGGTGTGGTGAAGAGGGCAAACTGATTTGCCATCGAATAATCGTATTGACCCGTCCCGTAATGGTTTTGTGCGCAACCCTGAAAGACGATGTTTCATCGGCGGAGGTATTCACCGAATTCGGGGAGCTTTGCGAAAAAGCTTCTTCCGCTGTTGTCAGGATAATAATGAAGAAAAAGAAGTCATCGAAAAAAACCGGCAAGGGAAGAGGGAAAGGCTCGAAACGACGAGCAAAATAATTTAGCAAAACACGATTCAGAAAGTTTTCTTGATACACTCTGCGTATTCTTTGCAGTTTTCTATACTGAAACAATTTGTAAATTGTTTTCTCATCATCTTGTCCATTTCGTCTTCCGAATCCCAGTGTTTTTCGCACTGAACCACAAAATCATCACTTGCAGCGCTCTCTCTCACCTTTGCATGCATCTTTTCGACCATTTCCTCGGGAATCTTGTCTTTTATTTCATCCATGATCGCGTCGGCAAGCTCATTTGCGCACTTCTTGTTTTTTTCAGCCAGAGTTTTGCATGATATCTCAACAGGTTGCTTAGCGGTTTTTTCCTCGGCCGCGGTTTCCTTGTCGCCCTTTTTCTTGCACGCGCCGGTTGCAACGATAATTATAACAAAGAGTGTTGCATACCGAAGTAGAGTGTGTCTTTTCATCGTTTTCTCCTATCGGTTGGAAAAAATTATTCCGGTTTGAATCAGTTCATCAGGGGCTTTATGCATTCGGCGAAATCTTCACATGATTCTTTCTTCATGCATTCGTTCACCCGCTCTCCGTCAGGCGATTTTCCTTTTTCGGCAATACAACCTAAAACAAAACGCTGATGGCTTTCCGTGGCGATACCTTCTATCTTCCCTGATGCTTTAAGTTTTTCCATGTCCTCCGGGGTCGCATTTCCCGCAAGTCTCAATACGTCCTCGAAACAATCTTTGAAAATTCGGTCCGCTACTTTTTCACAGTCGATTTCCACTCGTGTATCCGGTTTGTCGGGATCAGCTACATCCTCATCCAATGACTGAGTGATTTTGCTTATGCACTCTGCATATTGGCTACAATCATCCATCTGGAGGCATTGCGCGAATTGCCGGATCAGTTCAGCGTCCCTGGCATCGCCGGAGTGTGCATGTTTTTCGCATTGTTCTTCAAATTCCCGGTCCAGGGTGTTTCTTCTTATCACTTCCGCCACCTCTTTTTCCTGGGATTCCGGAATCTTGCCCTTGACTGTTGCCATGAGTGTTTCCACCAGTTCGTCCACGCAGTTCCGATTCTTTTCGGCGAGGGCCTTGCAGGAAAAGGGCTTGTCGGTTTCATCTGGACGGGGTTCGGCTTTCACATCTTCCGGTCCATCTCTGTACGCGGTTTTTTTTGGGCATCCAGCCGTGAAAAGTCCGCAAGTAATGATCAGCAGGCTATTACCAAAGATGGAAAAAAATGTGTTTTTCATAACCGAACTCCTTTCTTCAGCTCACCAAACGGGTAAACCCCGTTGAGCAAAAAGCCAACCTACAGGAAATGACCGGAAATTTAAACTCTTTTAAGGAAATACCCCCACTGATTTTAGGTAGGCCTAAAATATCTGTAATTAAACCAATAATTGGCGGGCACCTGTCTTGCATGAATGCAAAGTGATTTTTGTGAATGCACCGGGTTTTTTGGGGCCGAGAGACCGGTTACCGAATTCCGAAGGTTATGTCAGATCATATAGGAGCAGAAAGATGAAACAAGAACTGTGTATGCATGTCAACGATTCACGAAGGCGGGCCGGGGTGCGGTCGCGCAAAACAAAGCGCCCTTCCAGGGCTTGTGTTCCTGATTTCTTTTCCCGCACATTGTTTGTTGATGGAAAGAGGCCGGTTTCATCATGT
>SLPX01000115.1 GCA_007131745.1 Myxococcales bacterium | reverse complement strand
GATGCCGTCTTTCCTTTTCCTGCTCACGGTATGTATCGTATGCACGGGGGCGACAGCGGGGTCATCTACTTTGGGTTCTCTCGTTTCCGAGCTGAGTCGCAAAAAAGCCGTGTGTCCATACTGCACCGCCGAAATCCCGATAAAACCGAAACGTCCTCCCGCGTGTCCCGAATGCGGAGAAAAACTGCACACCGGACGATTCAACTGGGCCTGGGTGACTCCGTCGGTTATTTCAACGGCCATGGCATTTTACCTGTTCGTCCTGTTGCTGGGCTCGCCCCTTGGTTTTTACTTCCAGTGCGATTTCAATAATCCTTCTGAAAGCTGCCGCAAGGGAATGACCGCTTTCAGGGAAGCCCGGCAGGAAGGTTCAGGCAAAGTCATTGTATGGCGAAAACGAGGTGAAGAGCCCGGGGATGGAGGAAGCGGAGTCGTGCTTCACACTTGGAAATACGTTCTTTTTCCTTCACTCATCTTCTTTTTCGCTCCTTTTGTCACCGCGTGGAAATCCAGGAAAAAAGCTCTCGCAAGCGCGGGCCTCGTTGTTGTTTCAAACTGGATCGGTGCCACCTTATCCGCAATGCTTTTTCTGCGCTTCGCCCAATTTGAAGGCGTATTTATGAACTCCCTCAGGCTTCATGTAATGGCCGCTGTTCCCTGGTGCATCGCCGGCGCGCTTGGCGCTTTGATCGGCCATCGCCTCGGAGCCGGGAAAGACATTTACGCTGAATTGGACGAAACTTCCGATTGACCGTGATTTTTTCATCTTGAGCGCAAGGCCTCTTCAGGAGCGCATACTTGAAGCCCGGGGAAACGTCGAAAATGTGAATCAGCTGTTATGATCATGGTGACATCGTGTTCCTTCATAAGGGCAGCGATATGGCAGTCGTGTAAAAAATTGCCTGAGGCTCCACCTGCTTCCATTATCGTGGTTTTCAAGACCTCGGCGTGGCGTGGCGTTTCAGTGAGAATCTGAAGCGTAGGGTGACTTAGCAAGGCCGTTATTTGCTCATGACTCTCCGTCCATTTCAGCGGTTTTTTGAATACCCGTCTATGTGTAGTTACCCTGAGAAATTCGTAGATATTGACCCAAGACAGGCACCAGGGCCCACGACCGACAAGAACTTGCTCAATGAATTTCATCGCATGTTCATGGCCGGGCAATTCCTTGACCGTGGCGCTCACGAGTACATTGGTGTCTACCAGGAAGCGCATCAGTGTTCCATGATCTCGTATAAAGCATCACGGTCTGTGATATCAACAAAGGCTTCTTCGCATGAAAAAGCTTTCCACTTTATTTGAGCCCCTCGTCCCGAATTCTCACCTCGGCTCAAACCTAGATGCAGAACTTCGTTTACAGCCGCTGCCAGTGTTTTTCCTTCACGCGCAGCTTTCAATTTGAGTTCTCTGAGTAATTGATCTTCAAGTGTGACTGTCGTACGCTTCATCATTAATACACCAAAACTGTTACATCAATATGCTAAATATAATATTTATTTATGTCAAGAGTCTTTTGCGTTGAGTTTTTTGCGCTGTCGGAATTTTTCTCAGGAGGAAACTCAAGGGAAGATTTTCTCTGAAGGCCGAAAACCTTTAGAAACGAGATTATTCGCCGGATTTTTCACAGTTCAACAGCTTGGTCGGGTGTTTTATGCAGTGAACCACACACACTCGGACATACTTATCCATTGAGCTTTGTCCGCTGACTCAAAAACAACTTCGGAATTCAGGCTGATCGGCGGACTCGACCGCGTTTAGCTCCTGTAGCATGGTGGCCTGGGTGACGGCGTACATCCAGGACCAGTGAGACAGCTCGACACCCTTGAGCAAATTCTTCGGCACCGCATTTTCAAACGGCCCATTTTAGTGCTCTTTCAGGTTGCCCCTGACATTGACCGCACAGTGCTCTTCAGGCGCAACGGTTTCATGTTTAAAAACAAGCTGGAATGGCAGCGACGCCCTGGTGCATCGCGAGAGCGCTGGGAGCTCTCATAGGCCATCGCTTTGGAGCCGGGAAAGACATTTACGCTGAATTGGATGAAGCAAACTGAGAAGGGGCCAAGAAGGATGAACGCTGCGCTCGTTTTGAAACCATCAAAAAAATGGAACAAAAAAGCGACAAATGAGAAGCTCTTGGGTTATACTTGGGCCTTTATGTTTTAGTTTGAGCCGGCATTCTTATTTTCATCTTATTTTGCCGGTCTTCACGGGTCGGGGCTGAATTTTCAATACGGGGTGATCAACCAGGCTAAAAGGTTTGAAGTGGTTGATCCGGGGCGCAAACGGTTTGGAAAACACAACGACGAGGAGATCATGCAAAGCATGGGATGCAGTACAACCGGAAAACATGACAAACGAGCATTTAAATGTTTGGGCCCGTGGTTGCGCCTGGGGGTGTATGCAGTCTGCCTGGCTGCGATTCTTGTGACCCAGGTCTCAGAGGTTCACGCGGGCGCGTTCACGATTCCGCTCATAGGAACCCGGGCTTCGACACGGCTGGCTTTCACCGGGAGACCCGATGACACCTCCGCTGTGTATCACAACCCTGCTGGGATAGGGCTGCTGGAAGAAGCCAGATTGGACATAAGCGGTACCGGGCTTTTTGTAGATATCGATTACAAGAGGTGTACCCGAGCGTTCGACGGCGAGGATAACACTCCTGGTTGTTACGACGGCTATGAAGACAAGGTGAAGCCCGTTCCTTGGGGGCCGTTTCCTCCCGGTTTCGGAATCCTCCCTTTCATGGGGATGAGCAGTCGATTCGGGCTCGAGAACTGGAACTTCGCTTTCGCTGTTTATTCTCCGCACAACGCAACAGGTTCATGGCCGGATTGTGAAAGAGATGACGACGGAACCCCAATCGACTGCTCGGGCGCGCCCCAGCGCTTTGACATGATAAGGGGGACCATTAACACGCTTTACCTGAACCCTGCTGTGGCTTACCAACCCCACCCTGCCATCACCTTGGGTGCGGGATTCAGCGCGGTTCGAGCCGAGGTAAGTTTGAAACAAGGACTGTGGGTCGGAGGGGAAGATGGATACGGCTCGGATCTTTTCTGGGACGGTGAGGGGTTCCTGGAACTCAAGGGCGCCAAGTGGAGTTACGCGTTCAACTTTGGCCTGATCTGGAACCTGGGTGAAACTTTTCCAATCAACAACCCGTGGTTTAAAAACATCCGTATCGGGGTTTCATACGCAAGCCAAACCGAGTTTGATTTTTCCGGCAATATCAAGATCACCTCTCCGGCGATCTCTTCGTTGTCGCGAAGCTGCGAGCGCGACGGCTATTCAATAAACTGCCATGCCGCTGCCAAGTTCAGGTTTCCGATGGTGGTGAGGGCGGGAATAGACTGGGAGATTCACAAGCACGGCTCCATAGGGTTGGACGTATTCTGGCAGAACTACTCTATCTTCGACAAGATCCATGTACACTTCCCGGAACCCATCGTGGTGCGGTTACCCCATCATTCTGAAGACATCGTGCTTGAAGAAAGAATAATGCGCAAAGATTCATTCGATGCTGTGGGCGTCGGCGCGGGCGGGCAATGGAACGTGGTCCGGGTGCCGGGTCTGGAATTCAGGGCCGGATTTCTGTGGGACCAGTCGCCCTACCCCGACTCCACCTACAGCATCATAAACCCTGACGCGGACAAGTGGGGTTTTTCAGTCGGCGCAAGCTACCGCTTCAATTTGGCAAGGATCGGACAGATGATGACCCAGCTCGAGATTTCAGCGGGATACGGCGCGATGGTGTACAAGAAACGAAGGATCAGGGATAGCATCCTGGTGCCCTCCATCTGCCCCCCCGACCACGCCGAATGCCATGAAGACTTCCCTGAAGCCGATTTTTCGGTAAACGGAGATATCAACCACAGCGTCCACCTTTTCGTTCTCCAGGTTTCGGGAATCCTGACAAGAATAGAAGAATAAAACCGAATACTTGCCTGCAAATCCGTTTGTGCTAAAAAATTTACATTACAAGCCCTGACGAAAAACCTAAATCAATGATTTTCATGCGTCAGTGGAGCGCGGCTTGCAAACACCGGCTGTTCAAATAAGCAATCTGGCTGTTCGGCTCTCCGGAAAAACCATTTTTTCGGGGCTCAATCTCGAACTCCCGCAACGCGGCAAGCTCACCCTTACGGGCAAGTCCGGTTGCGGAAAATCCACCTTGCTCCACTGTTTACTCGGCTTTGTCACACCGGCTGAGGGAACCATCAGGATCCTGGGGCGGGAACTCAATAATGATTCGGTATGGGAATTGCGAACCTTCATGGCTTACGCGGCCCAGGAACCCGAGTTGGGATCCGGCACGGTTAAAGAGTTTTTGGAAGGACCTTTTAATTTCAAAACAAACAAGCACCTGAGAGAAAACCTTTCCCGAGTTCCGGATCTCATGGAACGTCTTCACCTTGACGAGGCGCTTCTCACAAAGAAGACGAGTTCTCTTTCCGGCGGCGAAAAGCAGCGCTTTGCAATCATATCGGCATTGCTGCTGGACCGGAAAATCCTGCTTCTGGACGAACCATCCTCCGCTCTGGATGAAAACGCCAAGGGGTGCGTGATGGAGCTTTTGCAATCCATGAAATCACTGAGCATTCTCTCGGTCTCCCATGACCGGGAGTGGTTCGAATTATGCGACGAGATCGTGGACTTCTGCAAGGCCTCGGCCGAATGTTGCGGCTCGCAAGGAACCTCATCATGAACATGGTAGACATAAGCACATGGCGGCTTGCAGCCGGCTACGGATTGCTTGCAGTTCCTCTCGGACTCATGATCTGGTTGAAGCTGCCCATGCTGGGCCGGACGTTGACCGCGGTGCTTCGCATGACGCTTCAGCTTCTCTTCGTCGGGTTTTACCTGCAAGTTATTTTCGATCTGAACAACTTTTGGATAACCGGCGCATGGATGGTCGTAATGATCGCGGTGGCGGACGTATCGATCATCCGCGGCTCAAACCTGAAGTTGAGCAAACTGGCAGGAGGGCTTTTCCTTGCATTATCCGTCGGCACTTTTATCCCGTTGCTTT
>SLPX01000188.1 GCA_007131745.1 Myxococcales bacterium | reverse complement strand
GGATACAAGATATCAAGAAGCACACGTCTCTTGAGAGGCGCTCGCGTGCAACAAGTTGCAATACGACCGGCCCGAGGTGTAAATAAAAACTCCGAACGGGTTTCTTTTCGGGAATTCTTCTTTCCGAAAGGTTTTGTCGTTTCGGCTCTGACCCATGACGGGTTCGCCGTGATTCACATCGGGGAATCGCAGAAAAGTCTGCCGAATATCCTGGATCGCTTGAAGAAAAGGAAAAAGACGTTAAAAGCAAATGCGAAAGAGAGTCTGAGGGATGTTTTTAAAGAGCTTCCAGTTGAAGATATGGCATCTGTTGCAGTTGTTGATGGTGCGTCTCTGCTTGGAGGCCTGTCGTCTTTTTTCGCAAAACGCGCTCCCAATGTCTTGAAAAGGATGAAACCCGCAGCCCGGGAAGAAGTTAAGAATGTGGAACCGCAAAGATCAAGGAAACGCAGATCCGGTTTCACATACGAATCATTGAAGAAGATGAGCGGGTACATGGAATCATTGCGTCCTTTGACGGCCGCAAAGAAAAGCAAACCACTGAAGCATCCGGTTTTATACATGGGCGGCCGGTCGGAAAACGATTATGTAATGAAGATCAAAATCCCAACACATGATCTCAAGAAGCTGTTCGCTCCGTTGGATTATTCAAAAACAGGTAGGTAAAAGGATTTTTCAAACCAAGGGCTGACTCAAGAATAAGATCCCAGGACCGAGGGCGTCGAGGCACCCGCCCGGCAAGGCGCGAGGAGGGCGAATACATTGACGTATTCAGGCCGTCTACTGTAAAGGTCCAGTTTGCTGGAGCTTTACAGTCGGACCGACGGAGGAGTTGGTGTGGAGGGAAAGGAGTCAACCGACGAGCAACGCAGCAGGGCGGGATGGATCGGCGTACAAATCCGGGAGTTATTTTTGAGTCAGCCCCAAGTCGAAGCGGTCGAGGTTCATGACCTTGTTCCACGCTCCGATGAAGTCGCGTACGAACTTTTCCTTTGCATCGTCTTGCGCATAAACCTCGGCCAGCGCGCGCAACCGGGAGTTGGAACCGAAAACAAGGTCCACTCGCGTACCCGTCCACTTGGGCTCCCCTGTCTTTCGATCATGACCTGTAAACTTGTCCCTCGCATCGGACGCGGGTTTCCACACCGTGTCCATGTCCAGAAGGTTGACGAAAAAGTCATTCGTCAAAGTCCCGGTCCGTTTCGTAAACACACCATGCTGCGACCCTCCGACATTCGCGCCCAGCACGCGCAACCCGCCTATGAGCACGGTCATCTCGGGTGCACTCAAGGTCAGGAGCTGCGCCCTGTCCACCAGCATTTCTTCGGCCGACACCGTAAAGGCTTTCTTCTGATAGTTGCGAAAACCGTCGGCCTCGGGTTCCAGAAGCGAGAATGATTCCACGTCCGTCATGTCTTGCGAAGCGTCCGTACGTCCGGGCGTAAAGACCACTTCCACAGGTTGCCCGCCGGCCTTGGCTGCAGCTTCAACCGCGGCTGAGCCTGCAAGCACAATAAGGTCAGCCATGGAGATCCTCTTCGAGCCCGTCTGGGCGCTGTTGAAATCCTTCCGGATTTTTTCCAGCACATCCAGAACCTTGGACAGTTTCTCAGGTTCGTTTACTTCCCAGTTCTTTTGCGGCTCCAGCCGAATGCGCGCTCCGTTGGCCCCGCCGCGCATGTCAGAACCACGAAAGGTCGAAGCCGAGGCCCAGGCTGTCGAGACCATTTCCGCAACCGACAGGCCTGAGGCCAAAACCTTGGCCTTGAGATCCGCTATGTCCTTTTCGTCCACCAAGGGATGATCCACCGCGGGAACCGGATCCTGCCAGATCAAGTCTTCTTCGGGAACTTCAGGACCCAGGTAACGGCTTTTGGGCCCCATGTCGCGGTGAGTCAGCTTGTACCAGGCTCGGGCAAATGCATCTGCGAATGCATCAGGATCTTTCTGAAAACGCCGCGATATGGGTTCGTATATCGGGTCGAAACGGAGCGACAGGTCGGCCGTGGTCATCATGGGCCGGCGCTTTTTCGAAGGATCGTGAGCGTCCACCACCATGTCCTCTTCAGCCACGTCCTTGGCCAGCCATTGGTTCGCGCCTGCGGGGCTCTTTACGAGTTCCCACTCGTATTTGAACAAAGTGTTCAAGTAGCCCATGTCCCATTTTGTCGGGTTCGGCTTCCAGGCGCCCTCGATGCCGCTGCTTATGGTGTCGCCGCCTTTCCCGCTTCCAAAGCTGCTCTTCCAACCAAGACCCTGTTCTTCTATGGGAGCGGCCTCGGGTTCCGGGCCAACCGCTTTCGGGTCGCCCGCGCCATGACACTTACCGAAGGTGTGGCCGCCGGCGACCAGGGCCACGGTTTCCTCGTCGTTCATGCCCATGCGGCCAAAGGTTTCCCGCACGTCGCGGCCCGACGCAACCGGATCCGGATTGCCATTGGGACCTTCGGGATTAACATAGATCAATCCCATCTGAACCGCGGCCAAGGGGTTTTCCAGCTCGCGGTCACCGCTGTATCGCTTGTCGCCGAGCCATTCCGCTTCGGATCCCCAATATATGTCCTCCTCCGGCTGCCAGATGTCGACCCGGCCGCCGCCGAACCCGAAAGTTTTGAACCCCATTGATTCCAGTGCGCAGTTTCCGGCAAGGATCATCAGGTCGGCCCACGAGATCTTGTTGCCGTACTTTTTCTTTACGGGCCAAAGCAGCCGCCGCGCCTTGTCCAGGTTGATGTTATCGGGCCAGCTATTGACCGGCGCGAAACGCTGGTTTCCGGTGGAGCCGCCGCCCCGCCCGTCCGCGGTGCGGTAGGTGCCCGCGCTGTGCCAGGCCATGCGGATCATCAAGCCGCCGTAGTGCCCCCAGTCGGCCGGCCACCACTCCTTTGAATCGGTCATCAAAGCGTACAAATCCTTTTTCAGAGCCGCAAAATCCAGCTTTTTGAATTCTTCTGCATAGTTGAAATCAGCATCCATCGGGTTGGATGAACGCGCGTGCTGATGAAGAATGGACAGGTTAAGCTGGTTGGGCCACCAGTCACGGTTGGATGTTCCCTTTGCCGCGGGATGATCATGTCCTCTTCCCGTCACCGGGCATTTGCCGTTATTGCTCATTTCACAACCTCCTCTATATCGTTGCTGAAAATTCTTTTTTATATCCTATGTTTGATAAACGTCCCCTCGTCAAGCTCCCGAAATGCCAGGTCCAGTTCGGCCTTCGTGTTCATCACTATAGGCCCTCCCCACGCAACCGGTTCGTTCAATCGCGGGCCTGAAAGCAAAATAAACCGCAAGGGATCCTCATCTGAAACAACCTGGAACCGTCCGCCGGGTGTAAACAACAGCGCGTTTTTGGGGCCGGTGGATTCGGTCGAGCCGGGGTTGAATTGTCCGCTGCCGCTGAAAATGTAAGTATACAGCGTGTCTTCCGGTTCGGTATCGAGGGTCCACGTGGTTTTGGGTGGAACTATCACATCCATGAAAACCGGTTTCACGTACCGCCCTTCAAACGCCCCCCGAACACCTTTGTGCTCTCCCGCCACGAGCCGGATCTCACAGCCGCGATCTTCTATTATAGGGACGTCTCTTGCTAAAATATCCCCGTAAGCCGGTTGAGCCATCTTCTCCGCTGCCGGCAGGTTCAGCCATATCTGGACACCCAGCATCTTCCCGGGCGGCTGCGGCATTTCCTGGTGAATGATCCCGCTTCCCGCGGTCATCCACTGGCAATCGCCGTTCCTGATATTGCCCTTGTTTCCCAGGCTGTCGCCATGTTCCACGTTGCCTTCGATCAAGTAGGTTATGGTTTCAATGCCGCGATGCGGGTGCCAGGGAAAACCTCTTATGTAATCATCGGGATTTTCGTTATCAAAAGCATCCATCATCAGGAACGGGTCGAATCGATCCGTGTCGTCCCGGCCGAATACCCGAACGAGTCTGACACCCGCTCCGTCATGGGTTTCCCGCCCTGTCACCACTTCTTCAACTTTCCTGATGTCAAGGGTGTTCACGAGCGCCTCCTTTCGTTTTCTTGAAAGCCGGAAAAAACTCATAACATCACATGATCGCGCCGGGATCCAGAAAAACATGGATCATTGAATACGAATGGATTATCAACCCATGGCGCTATGGATCCCCCTCCGATGTAAACAAGTTCAGTTACAATATACTTCCCACTCCGCGATAATGGGATTCGAACGCTGAAAGATCACGTCAGTGGCATAAATATTGTAGAGACGAATCCGGGTTGTTTCAACGGGCGATGAAAACACATAGGACCAATCATCCGTTCTTCCGGAAACACTCCCGTCGGTGACCCAGCTCGAACCGTTCCACCACTGGATGGTGGCGCCGGCAAGAGTCCTCCCCGTACCCGAACTGCAAATTTCAGACCATGCATTAGCCGTGTCTATGAATATCCGGCCCACAACCTGCGGACTAGTGAAATTCATTTGGATCCATTCCCCGCCTGGCGAACTGCCCGCTAAAACCCAATGGAATTGTTGCGTTGAACAATGTGCTTCGCCGAATCCGTCGATCATTTTGTGCGGTCCCCATTCCCCGGTTCCGCCTCCTGAACTGGAAGCCGTGGTTCCTGGGATCAAAGCTATGTTTTGAGTCGGGTCACAAGTCGAAACCGGTGTACACACCCCCGACTCGCAAGTTTCGTTGGAAGCGCACGCGTTCCCGCAGGATCCGCAGTTCGAATGATCGTTTTGGGTGTTCACGCAACTCCCGTTGCATTCCTCGAATCCCGGGGGACAAGAAAGCACGCACACTCCGTTTTCGCAAACCTCCCCCTGGCTGCACGCGTTCCCGCAGGATCCGCAATTCGACGAATCGGTTTGGGTGTTCACGCAACTCCCGTTGCAATTCTCCAGACCCGAAGGACACGACACCTTGCATTCGCCCTCAGAACAAACTTCCCCCTGGCCGCACTCATTGCCGCAGGATCCGCAATTCGACGAATCGTTTTGAGTATTCACGCAACTTCCGTTGCAATTCTCCAGACCCGAAGGACACGACAAGCTGCATT
>SLPX01000148.1 GCA_007131745.1 Myxococcales bacterium | reverse complement strand
AGATGTCAACCTTGCACACGGCGTTTCTATTCCTTCGATTCTCCGCGTGTTCGGTTGTTTTGGCTGTTTCATTCATTTTCATCGTCAAATATCCATGTGCTCAGATACCGTTCACCGGTATCAGGCAGAATGACCAAAATAGTTTTTCCCGCGTTTTCCGGCCTGGAGGCGACTGTCAGACCGGCCAGTACAGCGGCGCCCGAAGAAATTCCGCAAAGTATCCCTTCATCCTTGGCGAGTCTGCGTGTCATTCGCGCTGCTTCGTTTTCATCTACTTTCAGGATTTCATCGATGACTTCTTTTTGCAGAATTTGAGGCACGAATCCTGCTCCGATTCCCTGGATCTTGTGGGGTCCGGCGTTTCCCCCTGACAGCACCGGTGAACCTTCCGGTTCAACCGCCACGAGCTTCAAGGAAGGTTTGCGTTTTTTGAGTGCTTCACCCAGGCCGGTTATGGTCCCTCCTGTTCCCACTCCACAGACAAGGATGTCTACTTCTCCGTTTGTGTCCTCCCAGATTTCTTCAGCAGTGGTCGTTTTGTGGATTTCCGGATTCGCAGGGTTTTTGAATTGTTGAAGCATGATGTAGGATGGGTTGGCAGAGACCAGTTCTTCCGCTTTCCTTATTGCCCCGCCCATTCCCTCTGATGCCGGAGTCAATACCAGTTTTGCTCCGAACACCTTGAGCAGTTTTCTTCGCTCGATGCTCATGGATTCGGGCATGGTCAAGATGAGGGGATAGCACTTGGCTGCACAGACCCAGGCCAGCGCTATTCCGGTGTTGCCGGATGTTGGTTCCACAAGCACGGTGTCGTATTTGATGACTCCCGCGTTTTCAGCGGCTTCAACCATGCTCACTCCTATTCGGTCTTTGACGCTCGAACAGGGATTGAAGCTCTCGAGCTTTGCAAGCACACGGGCGGGCAAATTTTCCACGATTTTGTTCAGCCTGACCAGAGGCGTTTTACCGATCAGCTGGGTCATGTTTTCAGCTATGGTCATTTGTCTCTCCTGTTCTCTGTTCGAGTCACTACTTTCAATTCAAATTTATATGAGTATTCCACAATGTCAATCGAAATAATTGACAAAAGAGTCTTCCAGCGAGCGCGGAGTTGTCATACATGGTCTTTCAGGGTTGAAATCATTCGACGAAGAGAAGATATTCACCGGGTAGATAAAACAGGAAAAACTTGAACAAGGTCAATTTTGTCATGGAACATCGCGAAAAGACAATAGAAGAAGAAACGAAATTCAGCCCGGAAGTGGAAGAACAACTGAAGATCCTGATGAGGGGAACGTTCTTTGCGGATGAGGCGGAAGGTGGGATGGAAAGGCGAACGAATTCCGAGGTTGTTTTTGAATCGGCTGAAAACAGGGGCGGATTGCGTGAACAGATGCGGAGGGAACTCGGGTTGAGGCTTTCCTCGGGAAAACCGCTGCGTGTATATCTGGGGGTGGATCCGACAGCTCGTAGTCTTCATATCGGTCATCTTGTTCCGGTGTTGAAACTAAGGCAGTTTCAGGATCTCGGACATCAGGTTGTTTTTCTGATAGGAGATTATACGGGTTTGATCGGGGATCCCAGCGGCAGAACGCAGGCCCGAATCCAGCTGGATGCAGAGACCCTGAAGGAGATGAGCAGTAATTATACCGATCAGGTTTTCAGAATTTTGGATCCCACGAAAACAGAGGTGCGCCGTAACAGTGAATGGTTGGCGGATCTCAGGTTTGAAGACATCATCCGCCTGGCTGCTCAATTTCCCTTGAAACAAATTGTGGCCAGGCGGGATTTCCAGGAAAGAATGGAAAGAGGCGAGTCCCTGAGATTTCACGAGACGCTGTACGCGTTGATGCAGGGGTATGATGCTTATGCTCTGCATTGCGATATACAGGTGGGGGGATATGACCAGTATTTCAACTTGCTGGCCGGGAGAGTGATCCAGGAAGCTCACGGTGAAAAGCCTCACGTGATGATTACCTTGCCGTTGTTGCCCGGCACCGACGGAAGAAAAATGAGCAAGAGCTACGCAAACACGGTGGATGTCACGGATTCTCCAGCCGATATGTTCGGAAAGGTGATGCGGATAAGCGATGATTTGATAGCTCGATATCTCGAGTCTTGTTGCATGCTCCCGGCTGAGGAGTTGGATGGTTTGTTGAAACAACTTGGGGATTCTTCGGTTAATCCTATGGAATTGAAGCTTCGTGTGGCTGAAGAGATCACTGCGCTTTATCACGGAGCTCAGGGAGGAACCGAAGGGAAGGCTGCATTCGAGCGGTTGAGCATGCGTCGGGAGACTCCGCCTGATGATGAGATTCCCGTTAAGAAAGTGGAGAAGTCCATGTGTGACGGCCGGACTCCTTGGTATGCAGTGCTTGCAGACCTCGGCTTGGTTGAATCAAGGGGAGCGGCCAAGCGTTTGATCAAGGGCGGTGGGTTCAAGGTAAACGGCAGGGCGGTGAAAGATTGGGAAGCGACCCTTCCGGCCGCAGGCGATGATCCACCATCGTTTGTGATCCAGTACGGCAAAAGAAACTATGCACGTCTTGAAACAGAAGGTTGATGATGGCGATTGAAGATTCTGCAAGCGAGTTTTCAAGGGCGGAACTCTGGAGCCGCCTTGATGATGAAAGTTTTGATGTGCTCGTGATCGGGGGTGGGATCAACGGCGCAGGAATAGCGAGAGACGCTGCCTTACGGGGTTTGAAAACCGCGCTCGTGGAAAAGGGCGATTTCGGTTCGGGAACGTCTTTTCGATCTTCAAAGCTTATTCACGGCGGTCTGCGTTACCTCGAAACCTATCAGTTCGGTCTGGTGCGCGAGAGCACCGCGGAACGAGCGGTCCAGATGCGTATGGCGCCGCACCTGGCGCGGCCGCTGCCGTTCATGTTTCCGGTGTATAAAGAAGACCCTCATGGTCTCTTGTTCATGGACATGGGACTATGGTTGTATGATGCGCTTGCGTTGTTCAGGGTGCCGAAGATCCATCGAGCCATGCGGGAAAACGGGGTTTTGGCGAGGGAGCCCGAATTGAAGAAAGAGGGCCTCGTGGGCGGACTCCATTACTACGATTGTTCGACCGATGACGGCAGGTTGACGCTTGAAAACATCTTGGATGCGATTTCTCTTGGAGCGGTGTGCGTGAACCATGCTTCAGTGGATTCACTGATCAAGTCAACCGATGGAAAACGCATAATCGGGGCAGGAGTGACAGATGGTGTTTCGGGAAAGAGTGTTGAGGTTCGCGCCCGGATGGTAATCGTTGCGACAGGTGCATGGACGGATTCCTTTTTGTCGCTGGCAGGCGAGAACCGTCCTCCGCTAGTGCGGGCCACCAGGGGAAGTCATGTTGTGGTTCCGCGTGCAAAGCTCCCGGTCAAAAACGCGGTGGCCATGCTTTCACCGGCTGATAACAGGCCTCTTTTCGTTATTCCTTGGGGTGATCATACGTATGTAGGAACCACGGACGTTGAGCATTCGGAGGGGCCGGATTGTGTTTTCATTCACCGTGATGAAGTCGACTATATAATGGAAGCGATCAAGCGGTATTTTCCCGGACTGGATATTTCGGAAAATGATGTCACAGGAACATGGTCGGGCTTGAGACCCCTGGTGGATGAACCGGATGTTGCAACAAGCTCGAAGATAAGCAGGGAACATGAAATCATCGGAGGAGAGGACGGTCTTTTGATCCTGGTCGGCGGTAAGCTCACCACATATAGGCTGATGGCGCGGCAGACCCTGGATCGGGCACTGCATATTCTTTCCGCCGGCCCCGACTCTTTGGAGTCCGTGAGGAAATGCGCCACAAAGAACCGACCTCTTCCCGGGGGTGTTGGGCTTTCCAGGGGTCAACTGGATGTGATGCGGACCGAAGTGTCGGATAAACACGCCGTTTCGGGTGAAACAGCCGAACATCTTTTGAGCGTATACGGGAGCCGGGTCGACGCAGTCCTTTCCGAATGCGGTAAGGATGACATCCGGCCTCTTTGTCCGGGGTTGCATCATGTAAGAGCAGAGGTGGATTTCGCTGTCCGGTATGAGATGGCCGCAACGCTCGAAGATGTCATGATAAGGAGAACACTGATAGGGTTGAAGGAAGCCGAAAACAGCCTAAAAATAGCGGGTAGTGTTGCTGCCGGGATGGCGGAAATTTTGAATTGGGATGAAGCGGAAAAGGATCGGCAAATTGCGGCTTACAGGAAATGGGTTGAAAACAGCTTGGAAGCTCTGAGCCGAAAGCGACCGATTTGAATTTGAATGAGGGATCTTGACAGACAATGATCACCCGATGGTTGGAATACATAGAATCCTGGACCGGCATGGAAGTCGGCCTTCAATGGAAGATTATCTGGACGATTATAGCGGTTATTTTGTTGTGGGTCGGCAGGCGCGCTGTTTTGCGCTTCATAGAGAGGGGTGTCTCCGAACCGGAGCATTATCGAAAAGCGCGGCGGGTGCTGAGTTTTATCATCACCGTGACGGCTGCAATTCTTTTGTGGAGGATATGGCTCGGCGGTCTTGGTTCACTTGGTACTTATCTCGGGCTTTTGAGCGCGGGCGTTGCCATAGCGATGCAGGATACGATCGCAAACATAGCGGCCCGAGGATACATATTGTGGCTCAAGCCATTCAAGAAAGGCGATCGAATCGAGATCGGTGAAACAAAAGGCGATGTCATTGCAAGCGGCCTTTTTCATTTCAGCTTGCTCGAGATCGGCAAATGGGTGGATGCCGATCAGAGCACGGGAAGAATCGTCCATGTCCCGAACAACACCGTCTTGAAGAGACCCTTGTTCAACTATACCGAAGGGTTCGAGTTCATTTGGCACGAGATCCCCATTACCATCACATTTGAAAGCGATTGGCGGGAGGCGAAAAATATTCTTTCGCGCTTGGTCGATGATACAGTGGGACACTTGGCTCGGGACGCGAAAGAGCAGATCAAAGAGTCGAAGCGCAAGTTCGACATTGTGTATAGAAAACTGTCACCAGCCGTGTTTACGAGCGTTGTTGGATCAGGTGTTAAATTTACGCTTCGTTATTTAACCGATCCCAGGCGTCGGAGATCCACGGAAGAAGCTCTTTGGGAAAGAATCCTGGAAGAATTCGGCCGGCGCGATGATATTGATTTTGCATACCCGACAACTCGTTTCTACGACAATCAAGGCGAAGGCAAGCCCGAGACCGGAGGTCCGCCGAAAGTCGGAATGCAAGATTCTGCGAAGCAACCAAGTGCATTGAAAACGTGACAGGCTTTGTATCGATCTCTGCTGGATGTGATGCGCGTTATTCCACGATGGGAACTTCTACTACATTGATTTGTTCCAGGTTCATTCCACCGGGGTACGCGTACGAAGTGCATTCATAGTAACCGTAAACCCAGATGCCGAAGGGGCTGTTCGACCATATCCTGCGCACTCCGCTTGTGCATGTGCCGTCCGGGCTGCCGGTTTCACTCGTAAGAGTAATCACGGCCCTTGAGTAGTCGCCCACAATTTGTGTGAAACGATCGTCGGGTATCGGATCCAGGCAATCCATGTGAATCGGTTCGGTCGGATCGGTTCGCACAACGACAACGAAATTATAGCTATACGTAGGATCCGCCAGGAAAACATAATCGTTCAAATACTGTTCAACAGGCACTGAAAGAGCCATGGCAGGATCTCCGGCCAGGTTGCCCATTGCGAGGAAACTCATTCCGGATTCGGCTGCGGCCGCGTACGCACTCTTGATGTAATGGTTTACAAGGATGGGGGGATCGTTATCCGGATCCGGTTCATCCGGGTTTGCAGCTGAAGAAACCAGGAATGACTCGGCTGTGTCGATTTCAATGAACTCACCCGCGTTCAGTGTCGTATTGTGTACGCTCATTGAAGGCGGTTCAAAGCTAATGGGCGTGTCGTCCAAGGCCGCCATTATCCGCCACAAGGCTTTTTCTGATCCGCGTTGCGCCGGAGTGGCGGCCAGGTATGTCCACCCCCAGGATTGTATGGGCGGCATCTGCTGCTCGATGTGGTCGCAACAACTCGACCCGGGAGGTATTACAGGGCAAAGTCCTCCGGAAAACACTGCCACCGGAGAAGATGCGCTGACAAGGCTGGATGTAAGATCGCCGGGATGGGTCGACAGGATTTGCAGATGTTCGAACGCGTTCAGGGTGGTCGTGAAAGTTCCGCTTGCGGGCACCGGACCTCCGGCCTGTAATCCGACCGTCGGGTTGAACGTGACTTCCGTACCGTCTTCCACCGCTACAATGCTGACCGTTGCAGGAGAGTGCAATCCTGTGCTGTGATAGGAAAAGACATAGTACTGGTTTCCCAGAGCGGGGATGGGAATCAGGAGAGACGCATCGGTGGAGTGGGATGATGCAGCTTCGTATGGGTTAACCTGGTAGGCCACAACCGGTATCGTGCTGTTGACGTAAAAAGCGGTACCCGGAAAAAGCCCTGAATTGATTGATTGAGCGTTCGGTCGCGCCGGAGTGTCGGAACACTTCCCGGGCCGGCCGGTCAATGCCAGCATTGCCATTTCACCAGGTGCCACGGTTCTTTCGGTTCCATGTCCCGGGAAATCAAGGACCACGCCGTCCTGGTCTTCAACGGTTATGATGGCGTTTCCTTGGGGTTGGACATTGCTTACGAGCACCACGAAACAGTGTTCGTCTCCGTATGGTTCCGGCCAGTTAACCATGTCGACAGCGACGTATTCGCAGCCCACGTTTGCTCTGGATTCAGCCGCCGTTTCACACAGGCTGATGCATCGATTCTGTTCCGGATCGCAGGTGAAACCCAAGTCGGGATCGCAGAAATCCTCCACCTCGTAACTCATGTAATCATCCGCGCACACCATCAGGTTGTCGCCTGAACAGCGTCTTTCTCCGGGATAACACAAGGCGCAACCCACCGTATTTACGCAATGGTTGGGGAAGCAGTTCTGGTCGTAGAGCACTTCTCCGTCGGGGCCGCAATGGTATGCGGTTCCTTCATCGCAGACGATATCACCCGGCCGGTCCACGCACGGATTGAACCCGCTGTCGAGTGTTGCTCCATCCACAGGAAGTCCTCCGTCGCCTTTGCTCTTGCGCGATGGTCCGCAGCCAAGAGCTGCAATCATCCCGATCGTTGCGATTGATGCAACCAACACTTTACGATCGAAACCTGTAATGGTTATTTTGAAAATGTTGTTTTGCGGTATGGAAAAAACCGCTTTAAAAAATGACACAAGAAAACTCATTGTTCCGCCCCCTTCCTTGATTCCTATTTCTCGTTTCAACAAAATTTCATTCTTCTCCGGTTTGCTCAAATCTGCTTTTATTCTAGCTCAACGATCGGATAAGAGAAAAGAGAAAAAGCGGTTTTCCGTGGGGGGATTCCTGTCAGTTCGTAACCACAACGCGGTTGATTTGCTGTAGATTCATGCCTCCGGGGTACGCGTATGAAGTGCATTGATAGTACCCATAGACCCAGATGCCGAAGGGGCTGTCCGACCAGATCCTGCGCACTCCGCTGGTACACGTGCCGTCTTCGTTTCCGGTTTCGCTCGAAAGCGTGATCACGGCCCTGGAATAGTCGCCCACAATTTGTGTAAACCGGTCGTCGGGGATTGGATCAAGGCAGTCCAGGTGAATCGGTTCAGTGGGATCTGTGCGGACTACGACCACGAAGTTGTAACCGTATGTTGGATCCGCCAGAAAAATATAATCGTCAAGATATTGCTCAACAGGCACCGAAAGAGCCATGGCAGGGTCTCCGGCAAGGTTGCCCATTGCACCGAAGCTCATCCCGGATTCGGATGCAGCAGCGTATGCACTCTTGATGTATTGATTAACAAGGATCGGTGGTTCGTTTTCAGTGTCCGGGTTCTCAGGATCCGCGGCCGAGGATACAAGAAACGATTCGGCAGTGTCGATTTCAATGTATTCGCCGGCGTTGAGGGTGGTGTCATATCCGCTCATGGAAGGCGGCTGAAAAGTCACAGGCGTGTTGTCCACGGCCGCCATGATCCGCCACAAGGCTTTTTCTGATCCGCGTTGCGCCGGAGTGGCGGCCAAGTATGTCCACCCCCAGGATTGTATGGGCGGCATCTGCTGCTCGATGTGATCGCAGCAACTCGATCCCGGAGGTATTACCGGACATAGACCACCGGAAAAAACGGCCACCGGCGCGGTTGCAGTAAGGAGGCTGGACGTAAGATCGCCGGGATGGGTCGACAGGATTTGCAGATGCTCGAACGCGTTCAGAGTGGTCGTGAAAGTTCCGCTTGCGGGCACCGGGCCGCCGGCCTGCATTCCCACCGTTGGTTCGAATGTGACTTCCGTATTGTCTTCGACCGCGACAATGCTGACCGTCGCGGGGGAGTGCAATCCTGTGCTGTGATAGGAAAAGACATAGTACTGATCTCCCAGCGCGGGGATGGGGATCAGGAGTGATGCATCCGTGGAGTGGGATAGAGCGGCCTCGTACGGGTTCACCTGGTAGGCCACAACCGGTATCGTGCTGTTGACGTAAAAAGCGGTACCGGGAAACAGGCCGGAGTTGATCGATTGTGCATTGGGGCGCGCCGGTATGTAGGAACACTTTCCCGGCAATCCCGTCAGGGCCAATACCGCCATTTCTCCAGGCGCAACTGTTCTTTCGGTTCCGAATCCAGGGAAATCCAGCAGGACCCCGTTTTCGTCTTCCACTGTCACGATGGCGTTTCCCTGTGGTTGGATATTGCTCACGAGTACCACGAAGCAGTGTTCGTCTCCGTATGGGTCGGGCCAGTTCACCATGTCGACCGCCACATATTCGCAACCAATATTGGAGCCTGATTCCGCTGCCTGTTCGCACAGACTTATGCATTCTCCGGCGCTTCCATCACAAACAAGGCCGAGATCGGGATCGCAGAACTCACCAACTTCATATCCCATGTTATCTTCAGCGCAGATCATCAGGTTGTCGCCGTCGCAGTATGTGTCTCCGTCTTTGCAAACGACGCACCCCACACCATCCAGGCAAAGGCCTGCCGGGCAGTTTTCCTGTGAGACGACTTCACCGTCGTCACCGCAAGTATACGATGTGTTTCCCACGCATATTGTTTCACCGGGGTGGTCGGCGCAAGGGTTGGTATGTCCATCGGGCTGGAATCCGTCGGGACTTGTTGTGTCACCATCTTGAAGTTCGGTTTCCCCATCCCTTATTCTTCCATCGCTGTCGATGTCTCCGTCTAATATACCTGCATCGCCGTCTCCGTCTCCGGCTGACGGCGATGGGCCGCATCCGCCGGGCAGAAACAAAAGAAGAACGAGAGTTGCCCCACAGATTTTCCCGAAAGAACCATTTGAGAGAAAACTCTTAAGATAACTGTGAATAGACATATTAATTAATCCTTTCGAACATTTTCAGACTCACTGTTCTTTCTTGTTGTCATGGTTTTTAACTTACAACATTAACAGGATATCATAAGATCTGCCGGTTTTTAACCCCCCCGGTATTTCAACCCTTCAATGTTCTTTTAGATCATCGTGGTTTTTCCTGTTGGACATGGTAGGTTTTGGGGTAGTATGCCGCCTTGAAACAACCATTTGGAGGTTTTATGACCGCGAAACAAAAGCCGATGGGAGAGGCGGCCGGAAAACATTTCATCGGAAGGGGGACTGGAAAGTGGTTTTTCGCGATTTTTTTTGCAGTCGTCCTTGGTGGTGCAGCGACGCCGACGAAAAGAGCATATGCGTTCGATAATCTTAAAACCATTCCCGTTTCTGAAATACGCAGGGGCATGGTGGGTTACGGTTTGACCGTGCTGCAGGGAAAAAGACCGGAACGGTTTCGCGTCAGGGTTATAGGTGTATTGCACAACGCTTTTCCGCGGCAGGATCTGATTTTGATTCTGTGCGATGATCCCAAGCTTAAAGAAACCGGGGTAGCGGGTGGAATGAGTGGAACTCCCATATATTTCAACGGAAGGCTGGCCGGAGCGCTGGGCTACGGTCCGGTATGGGCGAAATCCCCGGTTGCCATGGTGACTCCCATCAAAGACATGATCGACACCGCCAAGCTGCCTCTCAGGGGGCCTGAAAATACGATTTTGGCATCCAGGTACCGGCTGGAGCGGAGGGACATGGAGGGAATAGCACGCCTGGGTTTGACTTACCCCAAGCTGAACCGGTTGCCCATGCCGGATCGTGGATGGAACTCGTCCGATCCGGGGGCTATCAGGCCTCTTGCTCTGCCCGTGACCGTATCAGGAGTCGACAAGGAAGGGCTCGCGTTTTTTCGCAAGGAAATGGAACCATACGGGATGTTCCCGATACGGGGAGGTGGAGGAGACGGTGTTGATGCGGTCAAGAGGTATGGCAGGCAAAGGAAATTCGAACCGGGAGGCTCTATAGGCGTGCAATTTGTCCGGGGCGACGTTACCGCCACGGCAACGGGAACGGTGACTGCTGTTTCCGGTGACAAGGTTCTTGCGTTCGGCCATCCTTTTTGGGGGTTTGGGGAACACTACGTGCCGGTTACAGGCGCATGGATCCACATGGTTATGCCCGTCTTGCAGAGTTCCTACAAGATTGCGACCCCTCTCGAGGTGATTGGAAGTCTTGTGCAGGACCGAAGGCCGGCGATAGTTGCGTCATCGGCCAAGAGGGCGCCTATGATACCGCTTGAGCTGAGGATAAACACGGGAAACCGAAAACCCGACGTGTTCAACGTCGAGGTGTTCAGCAACAGGATTACCACGCCTCGTTACTTGTTCGCGGTTACGCAGATGATTTTGCAAAGTGCCGCATCCGATGTTTCTGATGTTGCCGTCAGGGCAAGGGTTACGATGGAGTTGGATGGGATGGCTGATTTGACGTTTACCGATTATTTTGCGGAGGAAACCGGGGTGGCACACGGATTCAGTCCCGCTGCGACCCGCGGTTTCAGGCTTCTGAACTTTCTTCTGCGGAACCCTTTCAGGAGAGTCAGCGTGAGCAGGGTGAAGGTGGAATTGGACGCCAGGTTTACCCTTGAAAGAGCGGTTATCCATAGTTTGTCTTTATCTCGATCTGAAGCCGCTCCGAATTCAACTGTTGAACTGACCGTGAGAATGAAGAAATGGCTTGGCGATTTCTATGAACATACGATACCGGTCAAGATTCCGGATGTGCCGGATGATTCACTTGTGCGCATCCACGTTCAACCGGGCAACACCGTGACACCGGATCACGCTCCTCCGGAGAGTTTGATGGATGTGGTCGATTTCATGAATCAAACGATGTCGGCGCGGCAGTTGGTGGTATCGATAAGGACAGCGGGGGAGGGCAGTTCCGCGCATGGAAGATTGCTGACGGATCTTCCCGGTTCAATAGTGGATTCAATCAGGACCTCATCGGACTCGGTTACGAGAAGACAGTTTACAAGAGTATGGAGGAGATCAGTGTGGGATGCTCACGTGTTGTCCGGAGAGTCCAACATTGTCTTGAGGGTTAACAGGGATGCATCTCAGGATTGACAGCGGCCGGTTCAAAGGAACGGCGATAGGATGGGCCTTCTTTTTCAGAAACGCGGTTTTTCTTCGGAGATAGACGTCCACCTAATTTCCAGTTACTAGAGACAGATTGTTTTGGAGGAGAAAGCATGACTTTCAAATATGGAACTTCAAAGAGAATAAACAGAATTTCTGTTGGTTTGTTCTCGATGGTTCTGGTGTCGGTGTCGGTTTCCGATGCAGGGGCGGGATCGACCCAGGTATGGGTCCAGGAAACCTATGCTGATTTCAATGCAGGCGAAGGTGATGGAGTAGAGGTTGTGTCGACTGGACACCTCAGGCCTGGAATGCTGTTCGAACAAAAGCCGCTCAAGGGGGTTTCAATGGTTTTTTCCATTTTGGAAACTCCCCGGGGCGTAGTGATGGGAACCGGAGATGCAGGCGAGGTCTGGTTGCATGACGGGAAGAAGGAGACAATGCTGGCCGCGCTGGAAGGGGCTGTTGTCGTGACCGATCTTTTACCTTGGAGAGACGGGAAGATTCTGGCCGCCACACTGCCTGATGGAAAAATATTTTCCGTGGATTTGAAAACCGGAAAGACCGAGGTTTTTGTACAACTGGAGGCCAAGCATGTATGGTCCATTGTCAGGGACCCTAAGAACAACGATGTTTACGCGGGGACCGGACCTGAAGGAAAGCTTTTCCGGATCACACCGGCCGGAAAGGCGGAAGTTTTCTGGGATTCTCCGGAAGAGCACATTCTTTCCATGAGTTACGGCCCGGGCGGGCTATATGTGGGAACTGCCCCGAAAGCAATAGTCTATCGAGTTTTGGGCAGGGGGAAGGTGAGAGCCATACATGATTTTGATGGAACGGAGATTCGTTCGCTCAAGGGAAATGATCGAGTTCTGTATGCAGCCGTTAACAAGATGGAACCACCCAAAGTTGATTTTCCGAAAGTGCAAGCGGTGAAGGGAAAGGGCACTCCAATAAAAAAGCGAAAGCTGCCGGCAAAAAAGGCGGTTCGGAAAATTCCCAGAAAAGGAGCAAGGAAAGGCAAGGGTGGCGTATTCAGGATTTGGGAGACCGGTGCGGCAGAGCAGCTTCATGGGTTGGACGACAGTTATTTCACAGCGCTGGAGATAACACCGGATGACAACGTGTATGCAGCTGAGGGCAAACGCGGTCAGGTGTTTTTTCTGGCCAGGGACGGAAGGCTTTCTACCGTCGTGGATGTAAAAGAGAGACAAGTCCTGGCATTAAGCATATCGTCCGGGATTTCTTGTTTCGGGACGGGGGACGGGGGCGTTTTTTACAGGAGGAGAAAGGCCGGACGGAGACAATATCAATCGGAAGTTTTGGATGCCAAGGCAGCGTCGAGATGGGGGAGAATTGAATGGAGGGGAAGTGGCAACGTCCGAGTGGATGTCAGGACCGGAAACACATCCGAGGCCGATGACACATGGAGCGAGTGGATGGCCTTGAGAAAGGTGTCTCCCATTGTGCTTGGAAATCGCGGAATGGTACCCGCGCCTTCGGGCAGGTATTTTCAATATAGGATAAGCTGGCCGACCGGCGGCGGCGCGAGAGCTGAAGACCGAGTGGAAGGATTGAAACTTTATTTTGTGCCTGTCAACAGGAGAGCCGTCATTACGGAAATCAAGGTTGCCGATCAGAAAAGCCAAGACAAAAAATCCGGCATAGCCAAGGCTCCGTGGTTGAAGAAAGTGACTGCGAACGCACCAAGTGAAATGAAAATTGAATGGACAGTGAGCAATCCGGATGGAGATCCGCTCTGGTACTTTGTTTCCTACCGCGCGATAGAGCAAACCGAATGGATCCCCCTTGGAGGTGACGAGCCGCTTACCGCTACCAACGTGACTTGGCCCACGGGTGCCATACCTGACGGTTTGTATATGATTTCAGTTACCGCAAGTGATGAGCGATCCAACCCCAGGGATACGGCAAGAACGCACACATTGGTTACCGGACCGTATCTCGTGGATAACACGAAACCCCGGTTCAGGGATTTGGTCATAAAGTATCCCATGGTCCGAGGAACGGTTGAAGATGACATGAGCCGGATAACCGGAATCCAGTATTCGCTCAATGGCAAGACTTGGTATCCGGTAGACCCGGAAGACGGGGTTTTTGATGACAGGGTAGAACGCTTTTCTTTCCGGGTGCCCGAAGAGTTGGTCGAAAAAAGCCGAAGCGGAATCATATTATTGCGAGCGTTTGACGAAGCCGGAAATGCCGTGGTGGAGACGAGAAACCTTGTTGTAAAGAGGGGGGGCGGGAAAAAAGCCGGAAGGTAAAGGGCTGCAGGTGAGTATACCTATAAAGATTTTTCCGTATTTTATTTTCCCCAAAAAAAAGACCAGAACCTCTCCGCCCGATGTCGTCAGGGGGGCAACGGCCATGGGAACGGGAGAAGTTCCAGTCTGATTCAAATTCCTCTTTCAATACAAACAATGTTGTAGTGCTTGACTACTGTTCTTATTATTATTGACGTTTTACCTTAAGTCAACCTTTGATTTTGAAATAAATGTGATTATTGTGATTTTTTTTCGGAGATGGTCATGAAAATCGATGTAACGCACAGGGATGGAAATGCCAGGGTAGGTTTTTTGACTACAGCTCACGGAAGGATTGAAACTCCTGTGTTTATGCCGGTCGGTACCTATGGTTCGGTCAAGGGTATGCATCCGGAAAGGCTGAAAAGCATTGGGTCCCAAATAATTCTTGCCAATGCTTATCATCTATACCTGAGCCCCGGCAGGGAGATCATCCGCGGCGCTGGGGGAATACAAAAATTTTCAGGCTGGAATGGCCCTGTGCTCACCGATTCCGGAGGATATCAGATATTCAGCCTCAGGGAATCCCTCAAAATCACCGATGAAGGGGCTACTTTCAGGTCTTTTCTGGATGGTTCGGAGCATTTTCTCACTCCAGAGATTATCGTGGAATTTCAGTCAGATATAGGAGTCGACATCGCCATGATGCTGGATCATTGCCCCCCGGCCGATGCTGGGAGAGAGATCATAAGCGAAGCGATGGAAAGAACCACAGCGTGGGCATTGCGCGCACTTGAAACAAAAAGAGATTCCAAAACCGCGCTTTTCGGCATAGTCCAGGGAGGAACTCATTTGGACCTCAGAAAAACCCACCTTAAAACCATGGCCGAACTAGACTTTGATGGTCTTGCGCTGGGGGGATTCAGCGTGGGAGAACCACCCGAGGTGATGCACCGACTGGTCGCGGAATTGGGACCTGAAATGGACCAAACCAAACCCAGGTACCTGATGGGAGTCGGCAGACCCCTGGATCTGGTGAAGTGCGTTTCCGCGGGCATTGACATGTTTGATTGTGTAATGCCCACGAGGCACGCAAGAAACGGACAGCTATTTACGAGCAAAGGACCGCTTAACATTGCCAATTCCCGGTTCAGAAGTGAGATCTCACCCCCTGACCCGATATGCGGTTGTCCCACGTGCAAACGTTTCACCCTTGCTTATCTCAGCCATCTCTACAGAAGAAAAGAGATTCTTTTTCACGAGCTTGCCACCACCCACAATCTGTATTTCTATTTGAATCTCATGAGAACGCTCAGGGATGCTATAAAGCTGGGTCGTTTAAGAGAAGAATCGGTCCGGCTTTTGGATCTTCTTGACAAGAGCGGAGAGGATTGATTCGAAGGAAAAAGACATCGTGCGCCGGCCGGCCCAAGCTCAAGGCGCAGTGCACAATGGATGACGGTGGTTTGTGGGCTTTGATCAAGAGATCATTTCGTGGGATCCATTACTCTACCGAGGAAAACCACCGCGCCGGTTTGGATATCTCGTATGAAAAATATGAAGGGACGGTCAACCTTCATTTCCACCGGTTCTTCAGCCATGCCTCTTCCGTCCATAATGACCGCGGTTGCGGCAGCAGCTTCCGTACCCTCTTCGTTCACGCTCACAAACGCCTTGTGGATCACCTCAGAAATGTACAGCTCATGGGTCTCGGCCATAGCGTTGAAATCCGCCATCATATCATCGAAAGCGTCCGACATTCCCATTTCTTCGAGTGTCTCGCCCAGCGCGAAGTCCGAAGTGAATGAAAATTTCGGCAATGAAAGTTCGACATACTGGTAGGTCATGGCGCCAAGGACCTGTGATATTGTTTGGGCTGAGGTCGTGGATTCAAAAGCATCGAACGATCCTTCCTCCGGAAGAACAATGACCATGGAAAGCTCTTCGCCGTCATAAGGAAGTTCGACCGCGACTCCATCTTCAAATTCCGCGTATCGGACAAACTCGGTTTGGTGCATCATATCTACGGTCACGATTTCGCCGGGAGTCTGAAATTCACCCGGTGTGGTTTTTTCTTCTTCAAAGGGATGCAGCCAAGCAGCGTTGAAATAGACCGCGTTGGTAAGGACCAGCCGGGTCAACCCGCTGATCGCTCCTTCCGGAATAAGATCCAGGATCCTGTTTTCGGTTTGATCGGCCACCCAGTCGTTGATCATGATCCTTGCAGGCTCCGGCGCCGCAGCAAAATCCAGCAATGTCATGCCGGCTCCGTAGTTGAGCGCCAGCAGATCCAGAAAATCCATCTTAAATGGGTAACCTGTTTGTCCCCAAAGCGCGTTTACCACGTTTAAGCGGAACGGATCCCCGTCAGAACCCTGGGCGTTTTCGCCCCTGCTTTCCAGGGCCTGATCCAAAGCATTGAATGCAGCATGAAGATCTTCGTCGGGAAGAGTGAAGTGCAAAACATCCGCCATCTGTTCTTTTGTATCTCCCAGGGCGCCCCCATATGTCATCGCAAGAGCTATCGATATGGAAAGGGGGGAGAAAAACAGGTTATCATCATCTTTTTCCTTGAGCTCACGATAGAGATCGAACGCGAAAGCAGTATTTCCCACGCTGAGTTCTTCCATGTCCGACGAGGGAATTTCGGGTTGCACAACCCGCTGTTTGGTCGATCTGAGTTCTTCTCCCGGCTTGGATTCAGCCGGGGGATCGTTCGCCGTGCAACCAAGGAGGAAAACCGCCGCAATCATGGTTGCCAATGATAAGGATTTTCCAACCAACCCCGCAATCATCGCCCAATTCGTTTTTTTGTGGTTGTGTCGCATTCTAAGCCTCCAAAATCGATTGTTTCATCATTAAACTCATTTTTTCTTTTTGAATCTATAGTGCTTGCATAATGCGTGCCTGATTCGTGTCTTCCATCAATTGGGGATAAAACCAATAAAAAAGGGATTGCCGGTAGAAGCGAAGAATCGACCTGTTCACAGTTGTTTCAGAAAACTGAGGCTATTTGTGTATTTGACTACAAAAAACTTGAGATCCTGGAAATAAATGACGTTCGATACTCTCAATCTTTTGTGGGATCCATTACTCTACCGAGGAAGACCACCGCGCCGGTTTGGATATCTCGGATGAAAAAGATGAACGGTCGATTCAATTCCAAGGATTCTTCGTGTCCACCTCTTGCTACCATGACAGCGGTTGCTGCCGCGGCTTCGGTACCTTTTTCGTTCACACTCACGAACGCCTTGTGGAACACTTCTTCAATGAAAAGATCATTGATTTCAATCATAGCGTTGAAATTCGCTGTCATACTATCGAAAGCATCCGACATTCCCATTTCTTCGAGTGTCTCTCCCATCGCGAAGTCTGAAGTGAATGAGAATTTCGGCATTGAGAGTGAGAGATTGATTTCATTCATGTTTGCCAGAATTTGCGAGACCTTGGATTCTGATAACGAAGACTCGAAGGTTTCAAATGATCCTTCGTTCGGGAGAAGAATAACCATGGAAAGTTCTTCGCCGTCATACGGGAGTTCCACAGCACGGCAATTTTCAACTTCAGCGTATCGGAACGACTTGGTTTGTGTCATCGTATCCACGGTCACAAAGCCGTCCGGCGCTTCAAATCCACCTGGAGCGGTGGCTTTGTCATGAAAGGGATGTAGCCAAGCCGCGTTGAAATAGATTGCATTTGTAAGTACCAGAACAGTATCCGAGGTGATCTCATTTGGAGGGATAAGATCCAGGATCCTGTCTTCTGTTTGCGCGGTCTGTCAAGATACATGTCGCAAAAAACGGTTTTACGCGGCAACGTCCAATTGCTCATTTTCATGATAAAACAACTCAGTTGCTTTTGTTAGATTACGGTCATTCTTGTCAGGGTT
>SLPX01000158.1 GCA_007131745.1 Myxococcales bacterium | reverse complement strand
GCTGGCGAAATAGAAGAAATAAGCCCATCCCCATCCCTTATCCATTGCTTGCTGGAATGATTCCGGGGCTCCATAAGCAACCGCGGGCAGAGCAGCCGAAAGAAGTGAAAAAAAGAAAAGCCAAGATATGACCCTGAATCGGGGTTTTGGAGATCTGTCATTCATATTTGAGGATTTAGCAGAAGTAGTGGGGGTGTTCAAACGATTTCGTGAACAAATCCGGATTCAATCAGTTTCAGAGGATGTTTGCAGTTACGGTGAAGACTAAGTTGTTCAGTATCTGCCACTCGTCCAAAATCATGGGCTGTCGCTTGGCGGTGAAAACGTAATTGAGAGACGCCCATTTGCTGATTTCCACGCCGATCTTGAATTCAACGTCCGTGTTGAGCAAGTTGAAGCCGCTTAACTCGGTATCAATGCTGGTGTACATCGGGAACATGAGTTCCGCTGCAAAGGAATACTTTAGCCTGTCCTTGATTTCTCCACCTATCGACAGGTTCATCTGAGGACCAACCTGCTGGAAATTTTGGAGCTGTCTGATTTCCAGTTCAGGAGTATTCGGATCGTTATCCACGGTATAACCGCGGGCCCAGGTTTCCTGTGCAACCATGCTCAAGCGGATGTTAAGCGATGCAAAGGGATCATCGGACGGAGTCACCCCGGCACCAACGAGTTGCTTGAGCGAGAAAGGCGAAAGCCCGGGAGTTATTTCATAGGGTTGCTGCGCTTTCGCCCGGCTCGTATGCACTTCCCCGTCAGTCCGCAACTTCAGTATATCAACATCATTGGCCACGACCAGATGGCCCGGAAACAGGGTTGCGATTACCTGGGCGCCGCCGAACAACATCAACCGGCTGTACTTGTCAAAACTGTATTCGTAAAAGCTCCTCAAATTCAGTTCGTCGGCTGTTTTGAAAAAGGGCTTCAAGGTGGCGGTCTTTGACTGAGAGTGCACGATCTTGAGAGTATTTACCCACCCGTGAGGTCCTCGTATATATTTAAGGTCTCCGTCGAAGATCACCCCGATGGTAAGAGAAAGTCCGTCATCGATTCCGGGCAGGTTCTTGTTGTGAACCATCGAAGTGGTCAACCCGGCTTTCAACCCGGCCGACCAGCCCTCCTTCTTTTTCTCTTTTTCCGCTTCGGCTTTCTTTTTAACGTCGGCTTCCGCGTCTTCAGCGGGTTTTGCTGGTTCATCCGCCGGGGTCGGCGGTACTTCTTCTTCTACCTCAGGTTCTTTTTCCGCTTCTTCAGCAACTTTTTCGTCTTCTTCGTCGGTTTCCGTGTCCTTATCCTCGACCGTTTCTTCATCCGCTTCATCTTGATCTGTTTCATCCGTCACGGCCGGCGGATCCTGCTCTTCATCGGGAACAACGGCGAACGCGGTTGGTCCATATCCGGTCATTGCAAGCAGCAGGATAACGGAAAAGATTGTCAGGTGTATCTTGAAAAATTCTCCCATGAAAAAGGAGATGTTTTCTTTTGAAAGGTTTTTCATTTTTACACCTCCTTTCTCATGTGCCCAGGTTGGCGGTAAGGCTGAACATCAAGCTGTTGCTGACCTGCCATTTGTCCACGAGCATTGGAACGCGCATGGCTGACAGTGAATAATTCAACGCGGCCCACTTTGAGAGCGTTATGGCAAGGTCGAAAGCAAACTCTACGTTCATCAAGTCAATGCCCTTGAGATCCGTGTCCCTGCTTGTATAAAAGGGATACATCGCGCCCGCTCTCAAAGTATAACTCAAGGTATCCTTTACGATGACGCCCACGGCCTGGAGCTGGACCTCACTACCTATTTGTACGAAATCCTCGAGTTGTCGAATCTCCAGGATGTCTTCCGTGTCCGCGTCGTCGTCTACCACCCATCCCGACCTGGTCCATCCCTGCATTGCCCCCGGGCCGACGCGTACATCCAGTTTCATCCAGCTTTTTTTCAGCGGCATGAAGATGGCTCCGACAAATTGCCTGAATAGCATGGGTGAAAACGGTTTGGTCAACCTGTAGTATTTTTGTCCGTAAGCTATGTCCGAAGTTATGTTTTCGTCGTTGTCGGTCAATTGGAGGTTTGTGTCGTTTTCCGGTACGAGATTGCCTGAAAACAATGGGGTGGTAACACGCAAGCCGCCGAAAAAACCGAGCCATTCAATCGATGGAATCTCATACATATAAAAGGATTCCAGGTCGAGTCTGTCCGAGGCTTTTATGAACGGCTTCAGGTGGGGGACCTTTGTCTGGGTTTGCAATATGATAAGGGTGTTTCGCCACTGGTGGAGGCCGCGGCGGAAGATCAGACCGCCGTCGATGTTCAGCCCCAGGGCGAGCGTGGTGCCGTCCGCGACCCCCACGATGTTTCGTGCTTGGCTCATGTTGAAGTTGAGAGCGGCCTTAAGCGATTTGTGCCATCCGTCTGTCGGGGGTTCTTTCTTTTCCTTTTCTTCCACCTTTTCAATAGAGGCCTTTGGAATAAACGTCTTGTCCTTTGTCTCCAAAGCTTGGCTTTGGGTCGGCCAAAATGCAGCCAGACTCAAGAGCAGGACGACTGCCCGTCGATTCAATGTATTTTCGACAAAAATCATGGGTACTCCTTTGTGACAGGTTTTTTCTCTATTTCCCCTTTTCCTCGATCTTCAAATCAAGTCATAACCGGTTTCATACAAATCATCCCAACCCTCTCCGCAGCGATCACATGTTTCAAATAAGCGCCGTATCGGCTGAGTCAGAAATGAATATCTGAAAGTTTATGCAACAAAAGTCAAGAGTTATCCGGCTCTTTCGATCCGGGGCCTGGTTGTAAATAGAGCGAGGTGCAAAAAAGGCAGAAGGGCAATAAGCCGACATCTGAGTTGCGCTTCCGGGTGTAGGGGGTGGCAGGAATGGGTGAAGGATGAAGCAACTCGGACGAGCCGCAGATGAAACTCCCGTCAGGGAGGTTGGAACAAGGCGCTCGGCGGTTTGTCCGCTGCCGTAAAACAAGCTCGCTCGATCCCTGATCGTGGGGTGGATGCTGAGGCCATGGTTCAGTTGTTTTTACCCTTGTTTCCGGATTCTTCCTCTTGTGAGCCTTCTTCCGTGTCTGCGTGAGGGGAGTCGTCTTCTTTTCTGCTGGCTCCGCGAATCCGTATGGCTGTTCCCGGGCGGTTTTCGTCTGAGTCCACGGCCGTCCAGCCCTTTGGAACCTTGGGTCGGGCGAAATGGTAGACGAATTCAGCGTCTTTGGGGGCAAGGTTGATGCAACCGCGTGATCTCGCATGTCCGAAAGCGTTATGCCAATAAGCTCCATGCATTGCATAGGGTCCTTTGAAATACATGGCCCAGGGAACGTGGTCGACTCGGTATTGATCGTCCGCGGTGGGATCCGACCTCATGTCCGCTTCGGATCTTTTGTTATATATGCGGAAGACTCCGGTGGGCGTGGGATGTTTCCAAGTGCCTGCGGATACGAGGGTGGTGTAGACCGGGGTGGGTCCTCTGTATACGGTCAAAACCTGCTCATCCAGATCCACATCGAACCATCGCTCCCGAGGGTGTAGACCCTCGGGCGGATCAGTGAGCCTGGCAAGCCGGGTCAGTTCGGATGTGACCCAGCCTTCGCCGGGGATGTGGAACCAACGCTGATCTCCTATCCACTTTATGTCATCTACGGGCCGGCTTTCATGGCGCTCAATGGATGATACGACCTTGCCGCCCGGAGTTTTGTGAACATCAATGGGAGGAATCTTTTCTCCGATCTTGCGCCTGCGCCTGCCCACCATGAAAACGAGGGGAAGACGCTTGTCCGATTCGAGCAGGTTTACTCCCTGGAAATGAGACGGCCAGAAGCGGCGAACCCTGGTATCGCGTACGAATTGTCCATGGGTTATCCGCCAGAATCCCATGTCATTGTATGATCGCTTTCCAGCCCATCTTACCGTGTCGCTTTGGCTTATGGGAATTCCGTTTGTGTCGTGGTACCCGTCTTTAAGGGTCGGGTAAAGCTTGGCTCCCCCTGTACGAATATAGCCGTAGGTGCCGGGTGTGAGCTTGTTGGCTCCCAGGCCGGGTTCCCGGCGCGCGAAAGGGGGTTGGTTGGATTGCTTCAGGTTTGTTCCGCACACGTAGGCGCCCTCTGCAAGCCTGAGAAAGAATCCCGCGGAGCAGCCTCGTCCCTGTACACGTTGGACGCGCGGCAACCGCGTGTGACTGCTCACCGCCCCGATAATATCCGATTTAGTATTCGCCTCGCGGTATACTGCCACAGGCCGCACCACGTCGTACGAACCCGGTTCCAGTGCCGGGTCCATTTCCCATATGCCTTCGTTCGGAGCGTCCACGTCCGGTGGTGGCGGAAGGTCGGTGTCAATCCTGAGAAGCTGTTTCGCCATCTTCTTCTGCGCCCCCGGTGTGCGAGGAACATAGTTGCTCTCTTTTTCTTCGCCGGACGGCTCTTTTTCACTTCTGTCGGACCGGTTGCAACCTGGTCCAAGCGCGATGCATAGAGCCGGAATCGCGATGCACAGGATTGAGGATCCAAGCTTTCTTGGCGGATTGCGAGAAATGAGGGTTTTGTTTCGTAAAAGGAAAGTCTTTATAGCTTCTTCAGTAAACATGGTTTCCAGTTTAACGATGAGACGGTGTTGTCAAGAAAAGTTCGAATCTTTTTTGAGTTGGTGCATGTGGATACCTTTCGTAAACGGGTTTCCGCTATGAGATATCAAAATCCTGACACCTGTCGGTGTAATGAATCAGAAATTCGTCACGCGCGTGGGTGGTAAGGTGAAAGGAAAGGGCGAACCGGTCCACGGCAGCGTGGTTCTCTTACGTTGACTGTATGGGGGCGAGGTGGCGTTTTGGATGAGTTTGGATTTTGTACATCGTGTTTTTTTAGCGAATGGCACAATAATTGAATGATCAAATACGCGTTCGGCCGTGTTATTGTAGAAACCGCGAAAGAGTTCGGTTTGAACCTATCGGAGGAAATGAGATGAAAAATAAATGGAACGAAAAGATTCCGCGTGGTTTTCGGCCTCGCTTTTGTGTTTGGGAATTGACCCTTGCGTGTAATCTGAATTGTGGGCATTGCGGC
>SLPX01000071.1 GCA_007131745.1 Myxococcales bacterium | reverse complement strand
TGTCACTTAGGCCACAGGGGGTTGGTGGTGGGGCCCCTCAGCGGATCGCCGGGGTTGGTCTGCGCCGATGAAGGCGACGTATGCTCATCCCCCCGCACCCAAAAGCCCCAGAACAGAAATACCCCAGCGCTTAATCCCAAAACACCTTGGCAAAACCAAAAGATCAACGGTGGACTGGATGCCGATTTTGACTGCTCGATCGTGGCTGTCGGTGATCGGCTGGTGGGAAGTGGCGATCGGTGTGACGTTTCTGTTTCACCGAACGTTGCGTGTGGCCGTTGCGCTGCTTCTTTTGCAGATGGCCGGTACGTTCATGCCGCTGGTGATTCTGCCGGAGGTGACGTTTCAGGAGGGCCGATTTCCCTTTGCTCCAACGCTTGAGGGCCAGTACATCATCAAGAATCTGCTGATCATCTCTGCATCTCAGGTCTTTCCGATGGAACCTGAATTCGTAACGCCGCAGGACGGCAATACAAAGCAAGATTGTGAGAATGAGGCGGCCAAGCGGTGGATTGAAGAATTCGGCGAACGCTGTCGCAAATTAGGCGTCACGATTTTGGGCGATGACCTTTATTGTCATCAACCCTTTTGCAAGTTGCTTCTCAAAAAGGGCCTGAGTTTTATTTTTTCCTGCAAGCCCGATTCCCACAAAACGCTTTATGAATGGGTAACAGAACTTGACGGCCTCAACGATGTGCAGACCATCACCGTTAAACGACGCCATGGGAAAAAAAGGTTTATTGACACTTACCGCTTCGTCAATCAAGTGCCCATACGCGATGGTGATGATGCCTTAATGGTTAACTGGTGCGAGATCACAACTGCCACGGAATCAGACGGCAAGATTCTTTACCACAATGCTTTTGCGACGAATTGCGAAATCAACAATGACAATGTGGCCGAAATCGTCGAGGCGGGACGTACAAGATGGAAAATCGAGAACGAAAACAACAATACACTCAAGACCAAAGGTTACCATCTGACACACAACTATGGTCACGGCAAACAGCACCTCTCTTCGTTGCTTTGCTCAATGATTATCATGGCATTTCTGTTCCATACGCTCTTGGAAATCGATGACGAACTCTATCGTCTGATACGCCAAAAGATCTCGCGTCGAGACGCATTTTTCAACGACGTGCGTGCGTTGACCGGCTACTTCTGTTTCAATAGTTGGCATGCTCTTTTTTATTTTATGTTGCGCGGCCGGGAACGTCGTTTCACTCTCGAAGAGCTTTTTGACACGTCGTGAACTTCAGTCGTTCCTTGTTTATACATTTTTCCAGCGAATTCTGCACATCAGCCGTGTGTAAAGGGAAAGTTGCGTCCAGCCTGCTTTCCAAACCAGTATCATGCCTGCAAAAATGCTCGATGTGTCGCTTTGTGGGCCTTCAACACCAACACTAAAAACTGTTGCGCTTCTATCCTGGCTTTCTTTTCTTTCTTACACACCTTTCAGCGCTCTATTTGCGACCAAAATTAGAATTGCTGCGGTAAAAGTGATCAAATTGATCAGACCGTTTGAGGGTGCCGACTTTTGCAAACGGTTTGTGGAGTTCAATCTCGGTATCAGTCCTGAATGCGATGCTGTTTTCATCTTTGCGTTCCTCTTTTTGTTCGGCTTTTCATAGACAATCCCGAAGTGCATGTATCTCAAACAAACCATTTGCTCTGACCAAATATTCACCCTGCAAATTATCACTTCTCGACATTAAGCAACATTAAAGACAATACTACAAAACCAAAATCCACTACGGATAAAGAGTGGCTGTATCGACTTCGTCTATTCCATGGGCATGGCCGGCATTGGCATCGGGGAGGGTTCGAGATTCACCCATTGAGGTTCGTCTTCGACTGTGCCTGAAAGCAGGTTATCTTCGCCGATTGAAGGGGAAGCGCAGATGTTGATTGCAACACTGTATTCCCCGCCGCTTACCACTGTGCCTGAAAGCACACCCTCGGATGAGCGATAAAACACCCCGGCCAACTTTGCATCCCTGATCACGCTGTCACGAACGTGAAAAAATGGAAAGCCGCCGATATCAGCTCCCTCCCATCCCGCGATCTGTACACCGTAGCCGTACTTCCCATCTTTCGGCTGCGCAAAAACCTTGTCCACCATGCTGCCTGTCATGATCCCCGACACTCCTTGCACCGCCACTCCTGCAGCGTGGCTTGAAACGACCATGCTGGAATCAATGGCCAAGAATCCGCATTCGTCGATATCCAAATGCTTGAAGCACATAGCAGATATCCCCTGACCGTATTCACCTTGCCACGAGCCGGCTTCATTGGTTACAGTATCGATGACTACTACTCCTCGCAGATCCGCCGGTGTTCCAGAGATGAATATACCCACGTTTTCATTGAAGGCAACCAGAGTATCAAGCACTAAAAGGCTTCCGCATTCACCTGTCTCATCATCACACTGGGCGTTGATTCCTCTGCCGAATCTTCCATCGCTTTCCTGCGGCAGGGTATCTCGAACAACCGAAGAGATCACGGATGTTTCCACGCCGATAGCTGAAATTCCGACTTCACGATTTCCATGGATGAGGCTTCCTTTCAAAGTCAGAGTTCCGCATTCACTCGCCTCAACATGGCACTGTGCGTTGATTCCTCTGCCGAATTCTCCATCGCTTTTCTGCGGCAGGGTATCCCGTACAACCGAAGAAATCACGGATGTTTCCACGCCAATAGCTGAAATTCCGACTTCACGATTTCCATGGATGAGGCTTCCTTCCAAAGTCAGAGTTCCGCATTCACTCGCCTCAACATCGCAATGGGCTGCGATTCCTATGCCTCCTTTTCCATCGCTTTCCTGCGGCAGGGTATCTCGGACAACTGAAGAGATCACCGTTGTTGCCACTCCCGCAGCGACAATTCCAACATCACGATTTCCATGGATGAGGCTTCTTTCCACTGTCAGCATTCCGCATTCACCCACTTCAACATCGCACTGGGCTGCAATTCCCCTTCCGAATTCTCCATCGCTTTCCCGCTGCAGAACATCTCGCACAACCGAAGAGATCACGGATGTTTCAACACCCGCAGAGAAAATGGCGTGTTCACGATTTCCATGGATGAGGCTTCCTTCCACCGTCAACTTCCCGCATTCACCTGCCTCAACACGGCACTCAGCGTTGATTCCCACGCCGAATACTCCATCGCTTTCCTCCGGGAGGGTATCCCGGACAACCGAAGAAATCACGGATGTTTCTACGCCTAAAGCAGCAATTCCGATATCACGATTTCCGTGAATGAGGCTTCCTTCCACCTTCAAATAGCCGCAAGCGCCTCCAATAGAACATTTAGCTTGAATCCCTTGTCCCCAAAAACCTGTGCCAATTTGAGGAAGCGTTCCCTGCACAACGCTTTCCCCAATGCTCGTCATACTGTTTTCAGAATAAATCCCAATAGTGCTGCAATTTATTACCTTCACTCTCAGCAAAACCAACTCGCTTTGGTTAAGCATATCAATTCCCCAACCTTCGGTGTCCCGAACCTCCACTTCTTCGACCAGCACATCCACCGCTCCGTCCACTCTCATCCCTTCTCCCGGTCCGGTCAAAGTCACCCCCCTCACCTCGGAACCCGAACCCCCTGAACCTATCCTCAGTGCAGGCTCCGGGTTGCCTAACCGTACCACTCCGCGCAAAGTCACCCGCTCGGAACAACGGCCCGTCAAACGCACGGGCTTGCTCAATATCAGCCGTTCTTCATATTCCCCCGCGGCTATCGCAACCTGCCCTCCAGGTTCCGCAGCTTGCAGCGCCTCAGTAACCGTCCTATACGGCGCATCCTGGGTTCCGTCAGGTTCATCCGCGTCGCTCCCTTCGTCCACGAAAATGGTGTTCTCGTCTACCTGGATGTTTCCCCACGGACTTCCCCCCTCCGAAGGGTCCGGGCCGCAGTCGCCAAGAGGTTGACAAGTATCATGACCGATTTGTTCGATTGTTCCCGGCGGGCAAGGGTCGGGGCCGGGCGGGAGGATTGCGTCGCAGCCTCCTTGGCCGTCGGATACAAAACCCTCCGCGCATTGAATCACCCCCACCGGGCGGCACTCGGTTTCTCCGATGACTTCCATCGTGCCGGGCGGACATTCATGGTCCGGGAGGATTGGCTCGCACCCGCCATCCGAGTCTTTTACGAACCCGTCCGCACATTCGAGCACCCCCACCGGGCGGCAACCTCCGCCGAGCTTGGGCATTTCGTTCGGGCCGGGGCAATCTTCGGGGTTGTCGAAAATAGGAACACATGCCGGCCCTTCGGCTCGGTAACCTTCAGGGCACTGCGATTGGTTGTTGTTATTATTCTCCCCATTGCCCTTCTCCCTCTTGCACCCGGCTGCAATCAATGCGGTAAAAGCGATCGAAGCGGCAAAAGTGGTAAAAGTGATCAGCGCGTTTAAGGCTGCCGACTTGCGCAAACAGTTTATGGAGTTCAATCTCGGCATCAGTCCTGAATGCGATGTTGTTTTCATTTTTGCGTTTCTCTTTTTATTCGGCTTTTCATAGACAATCCTGAATTGCATGTATCGCAAACCAACCATTTGCTCTGACTAAGTATTCACCCTTAAGCATTCACCCTGCAGATTATCACTTCTCGACATTATCCAACATTAAAGACACTACTACAAAATTCAGTCCACTACGACTAAAGACTGGCTGTGGCTGAATCGACTTTGTCTATTCCGCAGGCATGGCCGGCATCGGCATAGGGGAGGGTTCGAGATTCACCCATTGAGGTTCGTCTTCGACTGTGTCGGATAGTCATTTCAAAAGCCCTTTTTATTCTTGTGAACCAAGATATCACAGCTCGAGATATATTTTGAGAGAAAAAACGCAGAGAACTTGGGATAGGCAGAAACGAAATGTTCCGGTAGAAGCCCAAAATGAACAAATTTGAAGGACGAAAGGGAGAAATAAAGGACGAAAGGGAGAAACAAAGGACGAAAGGGAGAAACAGCGCACACGCCGACGACACAGCGCACACGACGACGACACGCGATCAGCCGCGACTCTCTCTAAGGACAGTTTGGCCAATGCGTTTGGTCGAACAGGTCGTC
>SLPX01000315.1 GCA_007131745.1 Myxococcales bacterium | reverse complement strand
TCAGCTATTTCGTAAAGGCGATAATCAAATACCCATCTCAATGTAATCACAACGCGGCGCTTAACGGGAAGCCGGCCCATCAAACATGCAAGCCTCCGGCAAATCCTATTCCGCGAAACGCTTTTTTCCACGCTTTCAGTCATACACTCGAGATCATCCCGCCCGTCGCCGCGACTCTTCTTCAGCAAAGTCCTGGGTTCCGCTCCTTCGTCTTCATGCAAAAAAGGCATCTCAGCGCGGTTGGAACGTTTCTTGATCAACCTCATGCAGGTTCTGACTGCAATGCGGTCGGCCCACGACTCGAGACTGCCTGAGGCCTTGTACCCATGCAACCCCTGCAATATCTCCACCATGGTTGTCTGGACCATGTCTTCAGCGTCACGGTCATTGCCGGCAACGTATCCCACCATGGTGCGCACCCTGTCGAACAGTCTCTCCACCAGTTCCCTCCTCGCTCGCGATTTACCCTCAACTGCCGCACGCGCAAGTGAAAGGTCGTATGATCCGGCTTTTTTCATGTTCTCGACTTTTTTCAAACCGTTCAAACTTTCTCTTTCTTTCTGTTCTTTCTATACAGTGGCGCATCCGTCACTTTTAAGACGGTTCAATATTCTTCGGATAAATTTCCGCACAAAATGGACTCAAACTTTCCTGTCATGGTTCCGGCCGCTCCAATACAGGACGAGCCGGAAAAAAAGGCAGATGCCCAAAAAGCCGACATCTGAGTTGCGCTTCCGGGCTGGGGTGGCGGTGGAACGGGTGGAGGATGAATTTCTGCCCAATTTGGACTCAAAATATTTCCGCTGTTACGCCTGCCACGAACATGGGCTGCACCGGCCATCCCTCAATCAAAACTATTCTGTTTGCTCCTTCTGTTTCGGCCACATAGCGGTGGGGATTCAGGGGAACTTGCAAGCCCACGGATATGAAAACGCTCAGCGGCCCCGCTACGTTTATCAACCCCCTTGCGAATGCGCCCAAATGCCAAAGAAGCACTCCACCCTTTTCCGCGTGGAAGCGTTTCACCGAATTATTGTTCTCAGGTGTATCAACAGGATTTTCAGGAGTATCAACCGGGTTTTCAACGGGGTCGACGGGATTATCCGGAACATCGGGATCAACATCCATCCCTCGATCCGTCCTTGTGTTGTATGTAGAATAGTCCATGACTACGGCCAATCGGCAATCAATCCCGTAGCGCCCTTTCCTCCATGTATACCTGACGCCCAAGCCTATCGGGTGCCTGTTCAGGTCGGTTGTGGTTGCGCCGGCCGAGCCCGTTATCCTTTGTTGCACCCTGTAGTCCGCGACTATCGCCCACCTGGAGAGAAACCGCATCGAAACCCCAAGATAAAGCCCGTGGGTGGCGCCCGCATCGGTTGAATAGCCGTCGAGTTGATAGCCCACATCCATCCCGACCCCCCAACTCCGGCGAGGACCGAAAACAGCTTTTCCCGCCACAAGAGGACCCCCGTCACCGGATTTTGGATTGGACTCTTCGGATGCCGATGACTGCACGCTCTTTTCCTCGGTTTCCGTCAGAGTGATTTCTTCAGGGGCCGTTGTTTGCGCTTTTTCTCTTTCCATCCCTCCCGGTTGTTCATCAACGTCCTGCTCGTCATGAGCCGCCGTTTTCCATATCTCCCCCAGCTTCCCGCCCTTTGATAGAGCGTCGGATGTGGATCGCATTATCACTCCGAGCGCTTCCCAACGCTCTTCCGGAACCAGGCCGCTCAAGTCCCTGATGAGCAACCTGTCCCGCCCGGGCTGGTAAATAAAGAGGTTTCCATGTCCATCAGGCAAGTAATCATACCAGAACACGCCGATGATGTTTCTGTCGGATGAGAGTTTTCTGGACAGCTCAAGCTGTGGAAAGGGGAGCCTCTCTATCTGTTCCACCTCAAAGAAACGAACACGGACCTTGGAATCACCGAACTGCCCGCTCACGGCCCGACGCACTTCGGATTTTTCTTCTTCCCCGGATCCCGGAACCAGCAAGATCACGGACTTGGTTTCCTTGCCGCCTTCTTGATTGACTCCTGTCTCTTCACCTTCAGCCCCGGCGAGCGCGGTAAACGCCGGCGAAAGAAACCAAACTGTGAAAAACAATGTAAAAAGAGACAAAACCTTCATTGAATAAAACTCAAAAAGTTCTTCTCACTATAACACACATTTCATTCTTTTTGATCTTACCACTCCCGGCTCGATTATGCATCGTTTACACGCGCGCGTTGCTTGAAAGTTGTTTCCCGGTTTTTCTCCCTTGGAACCGTCTTTTTAGGATTCAACCTGCACTTACGTGAAGACCGACTGAAAAAAACAAGAAAGCGGCAACTTGTGAATTCCATGATTCTTAAACCCATTTTCCCGACCTTTCCAAAATACCAGGAGGAATAAAAAATGCGAACTCATCTTTTCGCAGGCAGCATCTCAATCAAGCGCCCGGCAGGATTTCGTTTTCCAACAATCCTTATCCTGTTTTCCCTCATGCTCGGCTGCGGCCACAAACTCTCCGGGCCGAAACCACAGGTAGAAGGAATCGATCCCGCGCTGGTGTGTACCGAACAACTTACAACCGTCATCACCATTGCAGGTTCGTCGCTTTCACCCCTGACAGCGGACTCGGCCACAAAGGATCCGGAGTTAAGACTTCCCTCGGTAACGCTTCAGCCGAGCAAAACCCTGGACGGCCAACCGATTCCGGGCGAGCCTGATAATTTTGTCGTTCCCGCGGATCTTTTGACCTGGACGAGCAGGGAATCCATGACCATGGAAATAAACCCGGAACTAGCTCTTGAACCGGGGGTATACGACCTGGTGGTGGAAAACGCGAACGGAAACTCGGTGACATTTTCCGACGGGCTCGTGGCTGTTCCCCCGCCCGAGTTGCACGCGGTCGAACCGGATCTGCTTTGTACAGCTCAAGGAGCGAACACCCTGACCCTTACCGGAACGGGTTTCCTGAGGGTGGGCGATGCGATGCCGCAGGTATATTTCGGTGATGACGGGTTTACGGCTTCTTCTCTATCGGATTGCACAACGCTCGCCGGCCCCATAGATAATGCGCAATACTGCGACACCCTTACGGTCGAAATTCCTCAAGGCGGTGTGGACACCGGAAGTCATCAAGTCAGGGTCGTAAACCCCATGCCCGCGGGTTGCGCTTCGAGCGAAGAAGTCACGGTCGCGGTTGTTCCTCCCCCGTCGGTGGACTCAGTAGAACCCGACCTGATCTGCAACGAACAACATGAAAACATCCTGACCATTTCCGGCTCGGGCTTCCTGGAGGTTGAAGGCGACCTCCCGACCGTCGCCATCGGCGGAATCCAGTTCGATGCCGATTCGGTTTCAGGATGCTCGGCGGTGGAAGGAACCCTGCTTTCCGCCCGTTCTTGCTCCACCGTTACATTGAACGTGCCGGCCGATGTATTGCCTGTAGGCGCGTTGGACGTTGTTGTAACAAATCCTGAACCGGCTTCTTGTGTGTCAGAGGACCCGGTGACCCTGGCGTCGGCGCCTCCGCCGGTTCTGGATGCGGTCGAACCCGACCTTTTGTGCCTGGACGAAGCGGACATGGCCCTCACCCTGACGGGTTCGGGTTTTCTCAACGTTGAAGGTGTGTTGCCCTTGGTGACGGTGGGAGACACCGACATTCCAGCGGAATCCATGTCAAATTGCAGCCCTGTGTTGGGAACTCTACTGGATGCGCAAACATGTACTACGCTTACGGTTACGATACCGCAGGGATCCTTGGCGGCAGGGAGTCACCCCGTGGTTGTGACCAACCCGCCGCCGGCCGATTGCATGTCAACCGAGGAGGTTTTCATTGCAGTGGTCGAGTCCCCGGAAGTACTCACTCTCGAACCCGACATGATTTGCAACGAGCAGGGACAGGATTCACTGACGATTGAAGGATCAAATTTCCTGAGCGTGGATGGTGAATTGCCGGTCGTCAATATCGCAGGCGAAACCTTTGCTGCAAGTTCAATCAGCAACTGTGAAGACGTAGAGGGTACGGCGACCTCGACTCAACGCTGCACCATCTTGACCGTTGAAATTCCCGAAGGTTCGCTGCCGGAAGGAGGGCATGAAGTGACAGTGACCAACCCGCCGCCGGCCGCGTGTACCAGCCCCGCGGGACCGAGCCTTTACGTGCTGCCGCCGCCGATCATCACATCATCGTTGACCGATCCTCCTTGCACGCAAAATCCCTCGGCCCTGACCCTGGAGGGATCAGGGTTCCTGGTGGTAGACGGCGTGCAGCCCATCGTGATGGTAAACGGAACGGATGTCACGATCACCGCCATGAATGGATGTTCGGAAATAACCGGCCCTTCACTTTCGACCCAAACCTGCACAACCATCAGCGTTGCATTGCCGGACGGATTGTTGACAACGGGTGAATACCAGGTCGAGGTGCTGAACCCCTCGCCCGCGGGTTGCAGTCACCTCCTGGAAAGCGCGATAGGGCTTCCACCCGTGATCAGCTCCATAAACCCGATTCGCATATGCGAAACCGGAGGAGAGATAACCGTAAACGGATCCAATTTCTTGGACGGCGCGCAAGTGTTCATAGGAACGACCATCGCGGATTACACTATTTTCGTGAGCGAAAACGTGTTGACCGTCGGAGTCCCGGCCGGCTTGGGCGGCGGCCTCCACGACGTCACCGTCATGAATCCCGACGGATGCACGGACACCCTGGAAGAAGCGTTGCAAATAATCGAACTGCCTCTCGTGTACTTCGTGGATCCTTCAGTCGTATTCAACGGAATCAACACGCAGGTGACCATATTCGCAAGCGGAATAGCCGGCGAGGTGATTGACGTATCCATAAGGCCTTCAGGCGAAGTGGACCCCGTCATCCCGCTGGATTTCAACTTTGATCCCGCCAAGCCAAATCGGATACAGGCGATCATCCCCGAATCCACCGAACCTTCGATGTACGACGTGATCGTGACGGATGACGTTGGTTGTATCGCGGTGCTGGTCGAGGGTTTGACTGTCACCGATGAGTTGACCCTCGCGCTGAAGTCAATCATTCCGCCTTTCGGCTGGACCGAGGATGAAACCGCGGT
>SLPX01000095.1 GCA_007131745.1 Myxococcales bacterium | reverse complement strand
TCCGAGCGCTTCACGTATTTCCGATGCGGTACAAGGACGCCTGGATATGGTTTCTCTCACCCTGCTCAACGCAACTTCCGGCGCGACATCTCCATTCGGCCGGCTCTCACCCATCCCGCTCTGCCTCCTTTTCCGCCCGGTGGATGCAACAATGACCGCCTTCGGACCCATGAGACCCGCGGCCTTTTCAAGCGTCGAGCGTGGACAAATCATTCCCCCATTTTCAACTCCGGGCCGCCCAAGGGCCGGTTTCCCTCCAACCGGCCTTACGGGGGTATTGATGTCGATACGATCCACACGCAGGGTTTTCACAGCATCCCGAATAGCCGTCATGCTCTCATCGGAATCATTCACTCCCCTCACCATCATTATTTCCAAGCGCACAAACGCCTTGGACAACCGGGTCGCTTTTTGTAGACCCTCAAGCATCGTTTCAAATGATATCCCCGGATGAGGCCGATTGATCCTGCGAAAAGTTTCAGGGTCTCCGGCATCAAGAGAAGGAGCAAGTATATCCACTTCCAACGCAGCCTGGATCGCACAATCATGAAAGAACATACCACCGCTCGTCAACATCAGGACGGGAGCGTGTGCAGTCTCCCTCAAACGGTTGATCAGGCGACCCGCGTCATCATACAATGTCGGCTCACCGGAACCTGCCAGTGTCACCACATCAGGACACCCACCCTTTTCCACCGCTTCACAAACATCACGAACAACCTCCTCCACATCGACCCAGTGACTCGGTTCCATTTCCAGCCTGGTCGTCTCGCCGAGTTGGCAATAGATGCAATCGTACGAACAAAGCTTTTCGGGCACAAGATCCACGCCGAGTGACAGCCCGAAACGCCTTGAAAGCACAGGTCCATAAACCCAGCGTTTCCTTCGACGACTCCCGCCTTGCAGATTACCCATACCATCACTCACTGTAACGCACATGAACGTTATGCGCGGCCAGATCCTTCAACAGTGCGCCAAAGCACTCTTTGTTTTTTCCCAGCACTTCGGGAAAATGCACTCCTGGTTCATTCCACATGCCCGAGAGCAGGAGCCGGCAAACAGCTGTGCACATGTAACCCGTAGTGCAGGCCATGGACGTTGGAAGTTCCCTCGGAATATGCACCATTTCATAAGAGCGCCGCTCCCTGTTACCATCCTTCCCCAAGCCGGTCATCGAAACCCGCATCAGCGTCAGGTCTAAATCACCTTCCTCAGGCGCCCAAGCCTCTTCCAAAAGCCGGGTTGTGAGATCTACAGGCCGCACCCGACCTTCCCCTAACTTGATGTATTTACGAGAGAAAAAGCCCACCTTCCTGAACAAGGCCATTTTGTCTGCATGCCCTGGATAACGAAGCGTTTTTTCAACCATGAACGGAATGTCGAGGCTGTTTAGCAGACTTCTCAAACCATCGGTCAAAAAAGCCTCCAGCGTGCCGACTTCCTCGAATTCCACAAGTTCCACGCGACTCAGCGGCGGCCATTTTTCAGCCTTACCCGCCCACTTGATCCTGGCTGGTCTTGTATACTCTTCGACCACGTCCCTGGGAGAGAACACGCTTATGTACTCAAACGGCCAACGCCTCCTTTGAGGCAACCCGCCCACCAGGATTTCCAGGGATTCCGGTTTTTCCACGTCTTCGGCAAGGCGGGCCGAAACAACGTGACTCAACCCAGGCGCCACACCGCAATCCACAAGACAGACCGATCCCTTCTCACGGGCCAAACCGTCCAAATCGGATGCATCTTCAGGCATAAACGAAATATCCACGATTTTAGGACATACGCCTTCCAAAACCCTCCTCAATGCCGAAAAACCTAGTGCTCCAGGCAGCGCTCCCACAACCAAATCCACTCCCTTAAAAAAACCAGGTTCACGGCAAAGCTGAAACGCATCCCCTTGCAGAAAGGTAACACCAGAAACACCTTCAAGTCTCTTTCCGGCTTCAGGGAGGCGATCCACCACGAGAACCGAATTTCCCTCGCCTACCGCCAGATCCCGCGCGATTACTTCACCCATCAGACCGCATCCCAGCACTACTATCTTGGCCATTGATTCTCTCCTTGATGAAAAATCTTCTGTTGCAATTCCAATCGCTCATCTTCATTAGTTCAATCCCTGCCCCAAACGCAACTCCAATTTTTCCGGACCCGATCGACATGTGACATACAGCCCGGTTTATGTGGGCATTGCCGAAGCGTTAAGAACAAAGTAACATGTTCCGGGATGGTGAAATGTATTCGAGTGTTTTCGAGTTCGTTTGAATTAATTTCATTTCGAGCAAACCGGAGCAAACCATGGAGACGGTCAGAATTATGATTTCTTCAATTTGCAGAGGGCGCATAACGCATAACGCCGGGGCGACAAGCCGAGCAAGGGGAAGGTTGTTCGTTGTTTCCTCCGTCTTGGCTTTGTCAGCGTTCCTGTTTTTCCGGCCGGGAACTTTTTCTATCGAAACGTATCGTTCCGCGGAAGCAGCCGATACGTGGAGCGATCCTCATCCGGGAATACGGAGACTTGATCGAACAGCGACGGGGCCGCTCAGGATCCATGCGCTGGTAGTAGACCTCTGCGCTCCCGGGATAAGCGTCCGGGCCACCGCGCCGAGCGAAAAACAGCAAAGACCGTCCACCTTCGCACAATCCGTTGGCGCCCAGGCGGTGATCAACGGAGATTTTTTCAACTTCACGGATTATAACGTCATCGGAATGGCGGTGGGAAACGGTCAGGACTGGGGCAACAGCGATTCCGCCTGGCAGGCGTTCACAGCTTTCGGCCGCCACAGAGCTTACTTTTCCCAGGACCACGAAACTTACAACTCGCCCGAACCATGGATGCGGGAGGTGATGTCGGGTTTTGCCCAACTGGTCAGAAACGGCGAGGTGATCACCAGTTACGATTGCAGCGGTCATTTCTGCCAGCGCCATCCCAGAACCGCGGTCGGTCTTTCCCGGGACAGTCGGACGCTTTACATGATGGTGATCGACGGCCGGTCCTCCAACAGCATAGGGGTAAACCTGACCGAGCTTGCACAACAAATGCACTCCATTGGAGCGTACAACGCTGTTAACCTGGACGGTGGCGGTTCCACCGCCATGTGGGTGCAAGGGACCGGGATTGTAAACTCTCCGTCCGATGGATCGGAGAGAGTCGTAGCAAACCACCTCGCCGTTCACGCTAGCGGAGCGGGACAACCCGCCAATTGCGTTCACGATCCCGAGGAAGAGGCGCGCATCTACGGGCCCCTGTGGGACGGATCCGCATCCACAGATGTAAACGGCGACGGCATAGCCGATGTCTGTGCGAGGGGATACGGCGGCGTCTTCTGCAGGATTTCCACCGGTAATGGATTCACTGAACAATGGGCGACCGGCCCTGAATTCGGAAACGAGTTGGGCTGGAACGATCCTTCCAACTACTCCACTATAAGGCTGGCCGACGTTACTGGAGACGGCAGCGCGGACGTTTGTGGAAGGGGAAGCAACGGTTTATTCTGCCTGCCGGCGACCGCAGCAGGTTTTGACACGACCCCTGTTTCAGGTCCCGCGTGGAGCAACGCTGCAGGCTGGAACGATGTAAAATATTATTCGACGATACGCTTTGCTGATGTAAACGGCGACGGCATGGCGGATCTGTGCGCACGCGGGCCGGACGGAATCGAGTGCTATCTTTCCACGGGAAACGGTTTCGGCGAGGCCGTTTACGGGCCGTCTCATGCAGACTCGGTGGGTTGGGACCGGCCGGAGCATTATTCGACCTACAGAGTAGGAGACATCAATGGAGACGGGCGGGATGATCTGTGTGCGAGAGCTTCGGCCTCCATGTGGTGCTACCTGTCGGCGACCGGTCCTTTCGCCGACCGCATCGACGGGCCTGAATGGTCCAATGCAGCCGGTTGGGCTCAACCCAAATATTACTCTACGATACGCATGGCCGATATCAACGGCGACGGCTTAGCGGATTTGTGCGCACGCGGGCCGGACGGAATCGAGTGCTATCTTTCCACCGGAAACGGATTCGGCGAAAAAGTGCAAGGCCCCGCCCTGACCGATGCTTCCGGATGGGACGACCCTACTAATTATCTCACCATCAGGATGGGCGACATAAACGGAAACGGCATGGCGGACATCTGCGCACGGGCCAACGCGGGAATGCGGTGCTGGCTGTCCGAGGGGAACGGGTTTTCCTCTACATCTATCCACGGACCTGCATGGTCCAACGAGGAGGGCTGGTTCCAGGCGAAGTATTACCACACCATAAGGCTCGCGGACGTAAACGGGGACGGCATGGCGGATCTGTGCGCGCGCGGACCGGATGGAGTGCGGTGTTGGCTTTCCGATGGAACCGGATTCCCCGAGGAAATCGAAGGCCCCTCCTGGGCCGACTCGGTTGGATGGGGCTCGGACATGTACTACTCGACCCTCAGAATCCAGGACCCCCCTCCTCCTGTATCGCACGGAGAAGACGGCGGCGTGGATCCAACTGCGGACGGTGGAACGACACATGACTCGACACCCGGTGAAACCGACGGCGGACTAATCGGCGACGCCGGACAAGGAACCGAAGACGGATCCCCGGGCGACCATCCGGACAACGGATCCGGTGATGTAGCCGGAGGATGCTCTTGCTATACAACCGGAAAAATCGGGCTTCCTCCCGTATTTTTCGTTATCCTTTTCTTTGTCTTGATGTTTTTAAAACCCGGCAAACGAGTGAATGGAAAACGTTCTTAAAAACCGCGTTCTCGAACCGTGACAACGTCCTTTGGATCTTCTCGATTCACTTTTTTCCTTCAAGCTTGTAGACCTCCACCGGGAGGCTAATGTTTTTAAATGTCATCAAACCAAGAGATTCCATTTTAAAATCATTCTTCAACATCAAAGCGGTCTGTGGTCCGATAAATACCTCTCCGTTTCGGGCCGCATCAGCCAAGCGCGCTGCCAGGTTGGTGGTTTCGCCCGATGCAGTATAAGTCATTCGTATTCCGTGCGATCCCTCGAAACGGGTCATGCCTACCGACGCTGTGCCGGAGTTGATCCCCATGTTGATGACCACGGGCGGAAAACGTCCCACCAGCTCACGGTTGATATCCCCGGTCCGGCGCCGAATTTCCAGGGCAGCGCCGGCCGCGTGTGCAGCGTTTTCCCTCCGCGGACCACCGAATATGGACATCAAACCGTCGCCGGCTGTTTCATTAACGTCTCCGTGGTAGGAGGAAATCACGTCCAGAAAAACTGAAAAATATTTCTCTATAAGGAATCCTACCTGGTCCCGGGAAAGAGTTTCGCCCATACGTGTGTACCCAGCCACATCCAGGAAAAGGATGGAAACATCCCTGTCCTCTTTGCTCAACTCGGGTTTGTCGGGATTGCGTTCCACTATGCGGCTAACGACCTCTGGAACGAAAGGTTTCAGAAGGGAAAGAATCCGCTCAACGGTGAGTTTCTCCTGTTGAGTCTTCCAGTGTTTCCTCCCTCCGGCTATAAGGCTTTCCGCAAGTTCCGCGAGATCGCGGATCATGATCTCATCATCTGCAGTGAATGCGCTTCCCCGTTCCGCTGTCACGTCCAGGACCGCCAGAACGTTCTCACCTTCCATAATGGGCATAATGATCTCATGACGGTTTTCACCCGGCGATAAAGACGAGCTTGGGGGTGAAGAACTCTCGTTTCGAGGTTTCGGGATCTTCGTGATCGTTTCATTCACGAGAGAACGGCCCCTCTTGCAGAACTGACAGTTGATCCGCTCTTGATGCACCGAACAATGGAGCGGCCTGGTGTATTTTAGCGCGTCCGGGTCCAGCATAAGCAAACACGCTTCTTTAACGGCGGGGACTGCATTCTTGATTTCGTCTCGGACGATTTCAAGGATCTCCCCGATGTGCAGAGATGCCGCGGTTTTCTTTGCGATCCTGAAAACCGTGCGAAAACGTCGTTCATATAACTCAAGCTCTTTCATCTTCAGCTCCTGCTTGCCCCAACGCGGAAAAACAATTACACGGCCTTCCATGTGAGTACGCGGCCGCTCTCATTGCCGAGGATGTCGACGACCTTTATGAATATCTGGTGTGGTCCACCAGAGTCGTATTCGTGAACCGGAGTTTCAAGGGCAAGCGAACGCTTTACAGGTGTTCTGAACGATTGCCACCGGTTTACAAAACAGGTTCCGTCGTATTCCCAATCGACCGCCCAATAGTCGATGCAATCGGACCATGTCCTGATTCTGGCCCGTACATCCTCGGGCAACCCCTCCAGTTCGGGGATTGCAATGTCCTTCAGCACAACATTTACCCTGTTACTGTTTCTTTTCCCCACCACCTTTAGGGCAGAATCGAAAACAACTCCTGGATTCGGATTCCGATCCATCCCGTCCGGTTCCAGGATCTCGAACGGTCGTTTCGCGGGATCGTTGCTTGTGGATTTGTTGTCCATGACGTCCGGATCCAGCAACCGCTTTCGGGTCGTGTGGATCGCAAAGCGGCTCGAATCGCAGCCGATCCAGCGGCGACCGAGTTTTTCCGCGGCTATCAGCGTCGTACCCGAACCACAGAAAAAATCTGCAACCAATCCCCCCGGAGGGCAATGAGTTTCCACGATCCTCCTGAGCAATTTCTCCGGCTTCTGGGTTGGATAGCCGCTCCGCTCGGGATCCTTTTGCTGTATGTGATTTATTCCGAGCCAGACATCCGGAACCGTCACCGGTTCATCGTCATAATACTTGTAAACCCTGTTGCCTGACTTGATTGTCCTGTAGATGCGCCCATCGGCGTCGACATGCTTTTTGAGGTTATTCCAGCGATCGCGGATGCATCCGCACTCCGGACACTTGTTTCGAGGTTCAGCGGCGGCCGCGGGATCAAAATACGGCCGTGCTGTCTTTCCGTACCAAATGATTGAATCGTGCTTCCTGGGATAAAACCGCTTGGAAACACCTCCGCTGCGATAGTGCCATATTATTTCGTTCATAAAGCATTCGGGGCCGAAATGCTCGTCCAGTAAAAGCCGGACATGCGAGTTCAAGCGGTAATCCACGTGGATCATGAGGCTTCCCATGGAACCGAGCAGATCCCTCATCAGGACCACGAGTTCAGCGAGCATCGAAAGATAGGAACCTAAACCCTGCTTCCACGTATCCGAATATGCTCTCCATTCAGGAAAATTTGATGATCGCGGGCCGCAAACCCGGCCGCTTTCCCCTTCATCCCCCTCAAACCCCACCCGTTGTGAAAAGTTAAAATCACTGCCCGTGGCAAAAGGCGGATCTATGTAAATCAGATCCACCTTCCCCGCGAAGCGAGACAAGAGAGACGCAGCGGCCGATCTGTTGTCGCCGAGTATCAATTTGTTGCGCCATGCATCATCAATCTCGAATTCGCCCGCAATCTCGACCACATCGAGAGAACACAGGACGCCGGCTCTTTCCGCGGAACGGTCGAGTTCTTGATTTTTCCCGGGCCAAACCAATTCGACTCCACAGCCGATAGGGGAGGATTTCCGGCCTTTTGGGGATTCACGGACTCGTTTCCGTGTTTTGTTTGTTCGAGATCCGCGATTGGTCATCCGGATCAACCCTGCTCTTTCATCTTGTTTTCTTTTGCAGTCATGCTTCGCAGCCACCATACAGCAGGCACCGTTACCACGGCGGCAGAAGCAAACCATGAAACAATCGAACCCAACAAAATCCCCATCGTCGGGAATGTCCATGCAGAAAACACGGCGAACGCGCCTACGCTTGCAGCGCCCAACATCATGGGCCCGACCGCTCCGGCTTGAACGGCTTCTCCCTGCGACCACCATAGCGATACCATCGCGGTAATGAAAATGGCCGGAAAAACAGATGCTATGCCGGCAGCGATCGCGCCTCCAGCCGATGCCAGCCATATTGCTCCTGCTATCGCCCCGGCTGCCAGAACCCCCCTTGAAAGAAGCGCCACAGCTCCCACCTTACGCGTCCCCCGAGGGGCAGGCGGCGATTTAATGCATGACAAAACACCGCAGATCACAATACCGAGAGTAAACGCCACACCAGCGAATTCAAGACCATCCACCCGGGATCGAACCCACTCCATCGACAACACGGCAAGCACCGCGGCGGCAAACCACAGTGCAAGAGAAAGAAAAATCATCGCTGAAAGCCTTTTGCCGAGTCCCCAGTCGGGCAGGCGGGGCGGCAGCAACCTCCACAGGAGCAAAAAACCGGCGTTCAAAAGAATTCCTCCCGGGGTCATGAACATGGCGTCCTGGAAAGATCCTAGATCCGGGCTACCGCCATATATCCCGATCGCTGCCGGGACGATCGTGGTAGGCAGGGTGCCGATCACCCCTCCGACACGACCACCCCACTTTTCAATGGCGACCGTAACCAATATTGCGACGGCGCCTGCGAAAAAAGCCGGAAACAAAATGGACATCGGGGTCATTTTCTCTCTCACAAAACAATCGGCCGAAGATCCAGAGGAAGATAATGGACCCCTTGCCTGCATGTCAAAGCAAACTCTCATGAAGCTTCGCTGGAAGCAAAGTATACTTTTGAGGCGAACAAACAACAGGTTCGTGCATGATTTTCAATTTTAGACCTAAATTCGCAGTATCGTATAATAAGGGCTGAAAACAAAATGGAGAAATAAACAAATGGAGAACCGGAAAGAAATGGACGAGCTAATTGAGCACGCGGCCAAAGCCAGAAAAAACGCGTACGCTCCCTACTCGATGTACTGTGTCGGAGCCGCCGTGAAAACCGGATCCGGAAAAGTCTATTCCGGATGCAACGTGGAAAACGCGGTCTATCCATTGTCGATTTGCGCGGAAAGAACAGCTGTCTTCAAAGCCGTGTCCTGCGGTGAAAACAAGATATCAGCTGTCGCTGTGGTAACGGAAAACGGGGGAACACCTTGTGGCTCATGCAGACAGGTACTGAGAGAATTTGGTGAAAACATGGATATTTACGTATCGGACGCCAAGGGAAATCACCGCTGCTACACGTTAAAGGAACTCCTGCCCGAAAGTTTCAGCCGAAAAGACGTAATGGGAAAAGAGTAAATTTGAAGCGTTGACTGCTCCGTTGAATCTGACTGGAATCAATTATCTTCGGCCATGGCCAACAACTCGTCCAGTTGCTTGGACAGGAACGGGTCGGTTTGGACCACTTCCCGGACTCTGTCGACAATGGTCTCAACCGTTTCCTTGGAAACACCGTCCCCCACTTGAACATCCACAACATTTCTGACCAAAAGATCGGCCGCTTCGCTTCTACCCAACTTCTCAGAGCGAATTTGTGCGGCAATCTTCTGAACTCTTTCAGGGGGTAAGACCGAAGAGGCAGCCTGGGGACTTCCCGATTGGGCTACGCTTTCACCTCCGCGCGCGGCCGAAGTTGAACTCGACAAAACAGATGAAAAAGCATCTCCCTTGCCTGTCTTTTCCACCTGCCCTCCATCGGGCACCGGGGGTTTTTTGGGTGGGCCTGGACCTTGAATTTTCATGATAATACCTGCCTCTTTTCCGGCTCATTCAAGAACCCGCACGGAGCCTTTTTCAACAAGTTGCCGCCCACGGATTTCCTTGTCGCCGCAGTTCATATTCATTAACCCAGTTGCATCATCATTGCAACAAAAGCAGTTCATGACTGTTGTTTTATCAAGGACGCATGCAGTGTCCTTGCCGTCATGATCGAATGTTGTTTATGGCCGAACGAGCCGTATCATGCTTTGACTTCAGAATATTGGACAAGGTGGAAAAACGCCTGTTTTCCTCCTGCATTTTCTGCTGAAGTTGGAGGAAAAACATGTTCATTTCCCTGCTCTCGTCCTGAAGCCTCTTCATTGCGTCATAATCGTTTGATGCACCGGCTGTTGATCCGTGGTTTCCGGTGCCCGTTGTAGATCCCAACGCGTTCCTGGAAACCGACGTATCGCTTCCACCGCCCAAAGGACCGCTCGCTCCTCCGGATCTGGTGGCTATTCTCTCCCTTGTCCGGGCCAAAGCTGCGGTCAAAACACCTCCTCCCACCACGCCGGTCGCTATTTCCGCTCCTGCAAGAAGTACCTGCGCTCCTCCGGCCAAGACACCTGCAAATGCTGATTCCCCCTTGGGCGTCTGTCTGTCGCGTTTCTTCTGAATGCTGATCTGAGAGGTTCCTGTTCCCAATATTCTTGTCGCCATATCAATTCTCCTTGTATTTCCAGGCTGCATATTTTTATCGCCTTGCTTATCCCTGTTTTCGGAATGCAGAACTGAAAGTTGCGCGTTTTTTCCGATTTATTTCCTTTCCATGAAAAAAACCTGGAAAAAGTCGAGAAATATCTCCATTTTTTTATGGGAGAACTTGCATCGATCATCTTGACATGCGCGGGATCAAGAGCTATCAAGGCGATTCTTGAAAGCAAACGAGCATAAAGCGCTCAGAGAAAAACCCGGCGGAAAGACCCGCAGGCGGAAGGAACAAAAGGAAGAGATCCGCTGTAGACGGAAGAAGGACTCCATGACGGCAGAAGGAAAGGCAGGAACCAAGAGTTTCAACCCCAAGAGAAGAGAAGACCGTGGAACGCAAAGCGTCCATGACCCTGTTCAGGGGAGACACCTGGAAGTGAAAGTGGATGACCGTGGTCTTGATCGCGCCATTCGCAAGCTACGGCGACTGACTGCCAGCGAAGGCGTCCTGCGGGAAATGAAAAGAAGACGGCATCACGAAAAGCCGAGCCAGCGGCGAAAAAGAAAATCCCGCGAGGCGGCGCGCCGCCGAAAACGCCGGATGAGAAGGCAGGAAAGCTACTGATCGCGTTCCGGATTTATCAAAAGCCTTTCGAGACGAAACCCTCTTTGTCGGTTGAATCATCGGACGGAAGGTTCCCCTGAAATGCAACTCCACATTACCTGCGGCGATCCAACGGGCATAGGTCCGGAAATCGTAGTGCGAGCGCTCCATTCGCTCCCCCTTGCTGATATGCGGCCATACGTGTACGGGCACCGTTCGCTTCTTGAAGATGTTTCCGCTATTTACGGTTTATCTCTTCCGGCAATGGAGATAGTGGAGCCCGATGGGATCAGGGACCCTATGGCATCGCCCGGTCAAGCACAGGTGGCATATTTAGAAGATGCCATAAAGAACGTGCTCCTAGTCCCTTCAGAATCAGTGCTGATCACAGCCCCAATCTGCAAAAAAACCGCCTACCAAGGAGGACTCGAATTCCCCGGACATACAGAGTTCCTGGCGGAAAGATCCGGGGCCAACCGCACGGCCATGATGATGGCCGGCCCCAGGCTAAAGGTCATCCTTGCCACAAAACACATCCCGCTGCGGAAGATTCCGGAAGAACTGGACTCGGATCAACTGGCCGATCTCATTGTTCTAACCCATAAAGGCTTGCAGGAAGATTTCGGAATCCCCCGGCCCCGGTTGGCGGTCGCCGGACTCAACCCTCACGCCGGAGAAAGCGGAGCTTTCGGCGATGAAGAGAGAGAAATCATCGAACCGTCTATTCGAAAGGCCCTGCGAATGATCGCCAAGGATTGGAACTACGATTTGAATTCATCAGCCGAAGTTCCTGGAATAACCGGGCCCCATCCCCCGGACACAATATTTTGGCGCGCCGCAAACGGAGATCATGACGCCGTCTTGGCAATGTATCATGATCAGGGCCTCATCGCTGCAAAAGTGCTGGACCTTCATGAAACAGTCAACGTGACCCTAGGCCTGCCGTTTGTAAGAACATCTCCAGACCATGGCGTGGCTCATGACCTTGCCCGTACAGGAAAGGCTCTTCCAAACAGCTTTTCCGCCGCTCTCAGGATGGGCATGTCAATATGGCAAAACCGTAAGCTCTTGAAATCCTGACAATTATAGATGTAAACCTGCAATGGGGAACATGGAAACAAACTCTACCTGAGGTCCAGTTCTTTCATCTTGATCTGAAGACCTTTGCGGCTTATTCCGAGCAATTTTGCGGCACGAGTCACATTGCCGTCGGTTTCTTCCAGAGCACGACGAATCATGTTCCTTTCCACCCGTTTCGTTTCACTTCGCACCACATCCTTCAGCGTCTTATCCCCAACGGGCACGGAATCCTCTTTGGCACGAGGACCGGCTGAATTGAAACCTTCCATTGCAACCACCGACCTGAGAATCTCTTTGGGTAAATCCTCCGAATGAATGATTTCCCTGTCGCAAAAAAGAAGGGTCCGCTCCACCACGTTTTCCAGTTCTCTTATGTTTCCGGGCCATGAATACGATCTCAAAACATCCATCGCAGAGGGATGAAACTCGCGAACCTTCTTGGCCAGTATTTTATTGAATTTCTCCAGAAAATGTACAGCCAACTCTGGAACATCATCAGCGCGCTCCCTCAAGGCAGACATTCTAATGGGTACAACATTGAGACGGTAAAAAAGATCTTCACGGAAATTGTTGTTCTTTATTTCCGCCTCTAAATCCATGTTAGTTGCTGCAATCAGTCGAACATCCACTCTGATGGTTTTTACTCCTCCCACACGCTCAAACTCGCTCTCCTGGAGAGCCCTTAGAAGCTTCACCTGCATGGGAGGTGGAATCTCGCCGACTTCATCAAGCAGCAAGGTTCCACCATCGGCCAATTCGAAACGCCCGGGTTTAGAGGAAACCGCGCCGGTGAACGCCCCCTTCTCATGACCGAAAAGTTCACTTTCGATGAGAGTTTCCGGTATGGCAGCGCAGTTTATCTTGATGAACGGCTTGTCATTCCTGGAGCTTTTTCCATGAAGCGCCTTTGCGACCAGCTCCTTTCCTGTACCTGATTCACCGGAAATCAAAACAGTGGATGGCGTATCGGCCACCCGTTCGATTATATCGAAAATCTCCTTCATGGCCGGTGTGGAGCCAATCAAACCGAAACGACCTGAAGTGGGAGACTTTTCCTGAACTGGTCGTGCATGCTTTCTGTCCATCCAAGCCGTGCGAGTCGCCTTGGCCAAAATCTGACGCAAGACCTCCTGCTCGAAAGGTTTCTCGACGTAGTCGAAAGCTCCAAGTTTAACGGCCTCGACCGCGCTGCCCACCGAACCGTGAGCCGTTATCATGATGACCGGTGTATCCGGGTGCATTTCAGTGACAGAGCGCAACAGTTCCATGCCGTCCATGCGCGGCATTTTCAAATCCGTTATCACCGCATCAAATGGACCCTCTTCATCCAGAACTTCCAAAGCCTCCAAGCCATCTTCCACCGAAAAAATCTGATATCCGGCCCGTGCAAGCATGGCCTGCAGAACCCGCCTGATATTAAACTCATCGTCGGCTATAAGAACTTTAGGCTTGTTCATTTTCTCGATCTCTTGCCTTCCCGTTGTTCATTGATCCCAAACACCCTTTGTGAAACCGGAAGCACTGCAAAAAAACCAAACTTTAACCTATTTGTAAACCCATCCTGTCCACAATCCCATTCTCTCTCCGAAAGCATGCAATAATATCCATTTCTTCTTTGTTTCATACAGTAAAAGCAAACCGGTTCAACAAACCGGAAAAAACGCTTGGTAGTAACATCAAGGGCTTTCAACACCCGATTCTCAACCCTTGACGGGAGACTCGTTTCGTCGGTATGTTGGCCGCTACCTTTTATCATGTATATGAGGAGAACTCCCATGAGGAATCATCCAGCCAAAAACAAAATGCAGCGCGGAAAACACATTAAAAAACGGAGCGTTCAGAAAGTATCTCGCGAAATCGTTGAAAAAGCCAAGAGTATATCAGCCAAAACCGGAATAGAGATGCGATACGCTTTGAAAGTAGCTAAGGGTGATACAACCGTGGCAGCGGCTTTGAAGGAAATGATGATCAGGGAGAAAGCGAAAAAACTGGAAGAAAAATACGAAATACCCCGAAATCATGCAATGGATGTGGCTCAAGGAAAGTTTACCGTTGAAGATGCGCTTCTGCTGATTGATATGCAAAAATCCCCCGAATGGCGTCCCGAACAAAGCATACTGATTGAACTGAATGAAAACCGAGAAAAATGCCTGTTTTATCGATTCGGCGAGGAACCCTTCACTGCTGTGGTGGAAGAAATTACAAAGTACGACTGCCGGCTGGCCAGCGAGGAAGGAGAACCTCGAGAATTTCCGAAACATGAACTTATGATGGCCGCATACCCTGATGCCGCCGAAGAACTAAAAAAACAGATAGGCACGGATGAAAAGGTCAAAGCATTGGACTTGGGGCCGTCAACGAGTTACCGGGACCGCTTCCGAAGCAAAAAGAGGATCTTGTTCAAACACCACCGGGATGAAATCAAGACCAGGATCACACTGCGCGACGGTTCGGTCCTTACCGGCACAATCGGCTGGTTCGGGAAATGGGAATTTCTTCTGCGAGTCAATCCCCGTTGCGAGGTCGTAGTATTTCGCCATGCATTGCATAATTTCGAAGAGTTGAATCAAAACGGTTCGCCGGTGGAGAAAAAAGCGGAACCGAATCAAAAATCGATTGCAAAAAATGTTGCTCCAAAAAATGAGGAAGCTGGAAATAACCCGGTCCCGTCCAAATCCCCAGTAAAACCGGCTGGATCGTCAACAAAACAGAAGAAAAAGCGAAAGAAACGCAAATAGAAAAACCCACAAAAGCCTGATCATAAGAAACCGGCCCAAAACAGCCGGTTTTCCACAACAAGGCAAAAACTCTCATGGAGGCTCCACGCCTGGATGGGGAAAGAGGAACTCAATGAAGAATCACTCAAGAAAACTGTTCTCAGTCGTTGTCGCAACCTGCCTGATTTTTTCGTACACGGCCAAAGCAGAAATCATAACATTACTTGATGACAGCAAGATATATGGAAAAATCATCCACTACTTTGACGGCGTCTTGACCATCAGGTCTTCAGATGACGTAGATTTGAAACTCCCGGCGGAAAAAATCAAACGAATCGATTTTGAATTACCCAAGCCTGATCCGGCTTTTTCCAAACCCCAAAAAACCTTTCAAAGATACCGGGAAGCTCTTGCCAAAGGTGATTTTGAAAAACTCATTGACTGTTTCGCCCTGCAGTATCAAACGATGATGATGCACCAAATCGGTTCCATGACGCTTGAAGACGTGAACAACATGAGACAGGCGGTCACAAAGACGAGGTTCAAGGTAATATCCACCAGATTTAAAAAGAACATGGCGTTCATGACGGTTGCTCAGACCCATGGAGACGAGACAGCAAGGGCGGAAATCCAGTTCGTGAGAGAAAACGGGGAATGGAAAATGATTCCCGGTCACGGCCCGATGATGGGTGGCGCCGCGGAGGAACCACGGCAAAGGGATCAAAGAAAACGTTGACCTTGCGAATAATCCAATTAACTTCCAAGCACTGAGACGCGGTTTGCAACGGAGAAGCCGAAAAGCGAAGAACGAAATTATGAAATCAGCCAGGTCGGCAAAAACATATCTATCGTACGGTTTCCTCGCGGCCGTGTTACTGATACTTCCGGTGGATGCAAATGCCCTTTCTTTGCATGCATGGGACGTGGAAACAACGAGGCTTGACAATCGTTCAGGTGAAATGTCCTTTTCGGAAAAATCTTCATTCGCAAATCAAAACACCTTCGAACCATTGGAAAAGATAGAAGATCCATTTATTGACCACTTCGGCGCAACCTCCCGAGCCGGACCGGAAAAAGAAGCTGTTCCCTCCGTGCAGGACGGACCTGAGGTCAAAACAACAGGTCCGCCGGTTTCACTAGGCCCGGTTTTGCCTGGAATAGCTTCTCCCTTCGGCGGATCCGCAACATCGGGTTACCCTGCAGACGGACCGCGGTTCGGTGAAAACAAGGGAGCGTCCCCGAGGAGTTGGCTGGCACTGCAAAAAGCCGGGAACCAGGAAAAGGAATCCGCGTCGCCTCAATGCAACACAGACGATGATTGCAAGACAGGTTATTTCTGCTCGCACACCGAAGGGATGTGTAAAAAAGTACAGCGGCGTGTAAATATCGCATACCTCTTCTACCTATCAGGCGATCGCCGTTTTCTGTCGGTACTTGGCATGTATATGCACCGCAGGGGGCGTCGCGGTTTTCGCATGGCGTTTCCTTTTTACTGGCATTTCTGGGGGAAACAACACGACGCGAAAGTTGTATTTCCGATATTTGGAAGATTCAAAACGGCCGAGCACAAACGAACGGATACCGTGGTCGGCCCATTTCACCACTGGAAGAGTGAAAGGGGAACCGGATTCAACATATGGCCTTTCATGTTTTACTCCGACTACGGTAAAAGAGGATCCCGGTTCACCTTGTTGCCCTTGGGCCATTACGAACGCGATGACAAACATCTGGGATACGGCTTTTTGACCCCGCTCGGTTTTTATTACGGAAGCGCGAGTCCCCGGCACCAGACATGGGCTATGGTACCGTGGGCTTTCGGTACGGCCACTCCGGAAAAAGCCTTCACATGGACCTTTCCTCTCAATTTTTACAGGAGACGAGGACACGACAGGAAATGGTACATCATGCCCTTCGGATATGGCCGCCGTAAAGGCCCTCTACATAGAACCTTTGCATTTCCTCTGGTATGGGTTTGGGGCGATGAACAACGCACCAATGTGGTCGGTTTTCCGCTGGTCTGGCACTTCGCGCGGCCGGAACGGAGCACAACGGTGGTGCTTCCGTTTTACCACTCAAAGCGAGGTCGAAGCTATTCGGGAGGACTGGTGCCACTGCTGTTTTACGGCGGCGATCACAAGACAGGGACAAGACATGTAACTCTTGCCCCACTCTTTCATTGGAGCAGCAGTAAACAGGGCCGGGCAACTCGTTTTTATTCACTCCTCTTTAACCGGGCCGTCGACAGGGACAGAAAATCGAGCACCTGGGTCTGGACGATTCCTCCCATGGTCTCGCATCGTTCCGGTCGCAAGGGTCTTGACGTTGCGTTCGGCTTATTCTGGCGATATTTCAATAAAAACACCGGCACCAAAGCAGTATCGGTTCCGCCCTTCCTTTACTACAGAGACCGGTCGCAACAAAACTCCTTTTTATTCCCCCTGTGGTGGAGTTTCAAGCACAGGGACACGCGCGCATATTCCAGAGCGTTTTTTCCTCTCTTCTACCAGCAACGCTCCGCTGAAGGACGAACCCTTACCGTAGCGGGGCCTGCGTATTTAGCACAGGGAGGGAGAAAGAACTGGCATGCAGGTTTGGCGCCGTTGCTCTTTTTCGGCTCGGGCCGCGACTCTCACCACGCAGTGGTCTTTCCTCTGTTGTGGCATTTTAAGAACGACAAAGCCCAAACCACCGTCACCGGACCTTTGTATTGGGCGCGCAGGAAAGATCGCTGGCACGCGGGAACCGCGCCCCTCTTTTTCATGGGCAGAGGGCGCGATTACGATTACGCAACCCTGTTTCCACTTCTGTGGTATGTACGGGACAGAAAAGAACCCTCCAACACCCTTGTAGCCGGCCCATTGTACACACATTGGGGAGCGAAAGGATGGAGAGCCGGACTCGCCCCATTGTTTTTCTTCGGCGACAAGGGAGGCCGATCTCACCAGATCGTGGCTCCGCTTTTCGGCCACTGGCATGACAAAGAGAAAGATGAAAGGACCGTGGTTGCCGGTCCGTCATATTACTGGCGCAGGTCGGAAAACTGGGGTTGGGGTTTAGCCCCATTCGTTTTTTTCAGGCGGAACTACGACGATGGATACGTTTCATCAGAGACAACCGTGCTGCCGTTTTTCCATCACAGGCGTTCCAGGAACAGCGAATTTCTCGCAACTCCCCTTGGCGGATTCATGAAACGGCCCGACAGATTCCAGGGCGTCATAGGCCCTGTAGTCTGGCAAAGAACCCCC
>SLPX01000324.1 GCA_007131745.1 Myxococcales bacterium | reverse complement strand
CGGGCGCTTGCTCAAGCAAATCGCCAATCGCGCCGGCAAGGCCGTAGAAAAATACGATTTAATAGAAGAAGGGGATCGAATCCTGATCGCTCTTTCAGGGGGCAAGGATTCATGGACACTGTTGGAAATCTGTCTCCATTTGAGAGATACGGCGCCGGTAAAATTCGATATAGCAACCATTCATCTGGACTCCTCCACCCAAGAAATGGAATCGGCTGAAAACCAACCTGATACATTTCCGGAATACTACCTGGAAATCCGAAAATACTTGGAAAAACTGGGTGCACTCTCCTATTTTCTTAAAACCGACATTCTTCAACGCACAACAAAAATGAACAAACACCGGAAAACAAACCCCTGTTTTCTGTGCTCCCGGTTTCGCCGGGGCATTCTCTACCGAACAGCGGTGGAGTTGGGGTTTAACAAGATTGCGCTCGGCCACCATGCCGACGATCTTGCCGAGACCCTATTAATGAATCAATTCTTCAGCGGCCAAATAAAATCGATGCCCCCGAAACTGTTTTCGGACGACGGGCGAAATGTGGTCATTCGTCCACTATGCAATGTTTTCGAGAAGCAAACATCTCTCTACACAAGGCTCAGGAACATTCCGGTTACCTCTCCTGCATGCGCTTCCTGCGGATCCATCGAGCTCGATCGAAGACAGTGGATGAAAAAACTGCTTCAGCAACTGGACTCGGAAGTCCCGGGTCTCAAAGGTTATCTCCTGGCTTGTATGTCACATGTAAGACCTTCTCATCTTATGGACACGGAAATGTTCGATTTCAGGAAAGGATCGCGGAAGTAAGTATGTAATCATGCAATCGGAGTCAGCTTTTTTTGTCTGGAAGGTCGATCTCTCCGTGACAACTATCCTTGAATTCCCTTTTCAACCTTTCATCGACTGCCCGCATGAATCCTTCAAAGTCAAAGGCTGGATCCGGTTTGGCCCTCTGCATGATCTCGGCCAGAGCATTTTCCGGACACTTGATGTGCGCCAACACCCCGGAGAGATGCGCCGTCAAAAGCGCTTCCCCCAACGAAACTGTTCCATGACAATAGGAACACTCCGCCTCGGAATCATTGTCTCCTGTCAACAGGCAAGCCATTTGATTGAAACGTTCCAGAAGAACATCCAGATCTTCATCTTCAAACGGCGCTTGCCTGGGCGGTTCTTTCTCGTCTTTCATACCATTGATCCCGAATACTGAGAGACTGTAACGGTTTGCAATACAAATCAAGGACAATCGCCCTGTATCGCTTTATTCACAATGCTGAAAACCGGTTTTTCGTCTAAAAGCGTTCACAAACGGGGTTTTTACAACCGATGGGAAAACCTCTCACGGCTGAGGACAGGCCGAATCATCCGCGGAAACCATCAGGTCGGCCGCGGACCTCGGAAGCACACGATACTTGTAAAAGTAATCCAGCACTCCCACGACCATGCTGTAACAATCACCGATGGTTATGTTGGCTTCAATATCCATGAGGTTGTCACCCACAATTACACCGCCGGTAAATACGATCTCGCCGAATTGATTGACCTCCAGAGCGCGTACGTTTTCAACACCCAATAAAACCCCTTCGTATTCTTCGCCGCCCGGATCGTCGACTATGTAGTCAGGCGGACTGACCATCTCGGGGTCTAACGGGTCACCCTGTCCCACTATCGTTATGGACGCGCTGGTCAACTGCGTGACAGTGCGGCCCGAATCATCACCGGAAGGCGCCCATTCCGCTTTGACTCCCATTACATCCACGATGTCTCCGGGGTTGATATCATCCAATTCCACTCCCGCCGGACGCCAAGGCCTAAAAAGGGCAATCCCACTGAACTTACCGCCGTCAGGCTCCTGGACATAAATGTTTCCTGTGTATTCGCCGTAATTATCCACTGCGGTCACGACAACGCCCCTTAGCCTGACCTTAGCGTCTTCCTCTATGAAATCCGCATGGTCTTCATCCTGAAGCTGGTAGATGGATACTTCTTGCCATTCCGATTCCAGGCATGCCGAATCGTCGGCTGAGAGAACCAGGTCGTCAGCAGACCTCGGCAGGATAAGATACTTGTAAAAGTAATCTACAACTCCTACGACTCTGCTGTAACAAGCTCCCAGCTCAATTTCGCCGGCGATATCCATGAGATTGTCCGCTATGATTATCCCGTTCGTAAAAACGATCTCGCCCCACTGATTCACGTGCTCCGCGCGAACGTTTTGAACTTCGACCAAAACCCCTTCATATTCTTCTCCGCCGGGATCGTCTACAAGGTAGTCGGGCGGATCCACTATCTCGGGATCCAGCGGATCTCCTTGATCCACAATGGTGATCGTTGAACCCGTCAACTGCGTAACCGTGCGACCAGAGGTGTCCCCGGATGGTGCCCACTCGGCCTTTGTTCCACGTACATTCACAATGTCTCCTATGTGAATATCTTCCAGATCCACCCCTGCGGGCAACCACGGCCTGAACAACGCGATACCGCTGAATTTCCCCCCCTCAGGTTCCTGAACATAAATGTTTCCTGTGTATTCGCCGTAGTTATCAACAGCGGTCACCACCACGTTTGTCAAGCTAACCTTTGTGCCCTCTTCTATGTAATCTGCATGGCTTTCATCCTGAAGTTGATAAATCGTAGCGTCTTCCCATTCTGAATCCGGGCATACCGAATCATTCGCGGCCACTACGAAATCGTTCGATGTCCTGGGATGCAATACGTACTTGAAAAAATAGTCCACCACCCCGACAACTTCGCTGTAGCATTCCCCTATATCGACATTGGCCGCAATATCCATGAGGTTGTCTCCGACGATCAACCCTCCGGAGAAAATGATCTCGCCCCACTGGTTGACATCTTCGGCTCGAACGTTTTCAACCCTGACCAAAACCCCCTCGTATTCTTCGCCGCCCGGATCGTTCATGATGTATTCGGGCGATGGAACAGTTTCGGGCTCCAGCGGTTCTCCCGGACCGACTATGGTGACCGAACCGTTTACTATCTGGGTGACGGTGCGCCCGGTCGGATCCTGCCCCTCCAGCGCGAATTCAGCCTTGACCCCCCGCACGTTGACTATCGTCCCTACAACTATGTCTCCTATTTCCGTACCTGAAGGCAATTGCGGCCTGAAAACCCTGACACCGCTGAAGGGACCTCCAGCGGCCTCCTGCACAAATATATCCCCGGTATATTGACCGTAATTATCCACCGCGGTGACCACAACTCCTCTCACATCCACCTCGGCTCCCTCCGGGATATAGTTTTCATGACTTTCGTCCTGGAGTTGATAAATCGTGTCCCCGCCGGTTACATTGTTATTATTGTTGTTGTTGTCATCGCCGTTTTTTCCGCCTTTGTCTCCGCAGCCCCCGACCATCATCAGGGCGAACGCAAGAACGGCAATCGGTCTGGCTATTCTCATCTTTTTACTCCTTGCATCGAAACCATTACTATTAACTTTTTAATCCGGTCACACTTTAACAAATGTTTCGAGCAAAAACCAAAAAAAAGCGCTTCCGGCCTATATGACCGAAAGCGCCCATTTTCGCTTTCTTTTCGCTGCTTCCTATTTTTCAGCCTCAGCCTTCGAAGTTTCCTCTTTGGCGGATGAAGCGCCTCCTGTCTCTTCTTCAGGTAAAAGCTCTACGTAAGCCATGGGCGCAGCGTCGCCGCGACGAGGAGTGGATGCCTTGATGATCCTGGTATAACCTCCCGGCCTCCCGGCAAAACGAGGTCCCACCTCATCGAACAGCTTCTTCAAAACATCCCGGTCTTTAACCACCCGCTTGGCCATCCGAATGTGATGTAGCAATTTGGCGCTTTCATCCTTGCTAAGCTTATCCCGTTCCGCTGTCAATACCGAACCAAGCGAAACCGCCCAAGTAATGGTTTTTTCGGCTATTTTTCTCAACTCCTTTGCCTTGGCCACGGTGGTTTTTATCCGCCCGTGCTGGATCAAAGAAGTCGTCATATTAGAAAAAAGCACCCTCCTGTGAGGAGCCGTACGGCCCAAACGTCTTCCCGACTTGCGATGTCGCATCTCAAACCCTCTGTTTCGTGTTCTGCCTCTACTCGGGCACCACGGTTGTTTCCTTCTTTACCATGTCTTCTTGAAAACCATCCAGCTTCATTCCCAAGCCGAGTCCCATGTCTTGGAGGATTTCCTTGATTTCCTTTAGGGATTTCCGGCCGAAATTTTTTGTCTTGAGCATATCCTGTTCGGTTTTCTGAACAAGCTGGTAAATATATTTTATGTTGGCATTTTTCAAGCAGTTGGCCGAACGAACCGACAACTCCAGTTCCTCAACCGACTTGAACAGGTATTCATTCAGATGTTCCATCCTGCTGGTTTCAGCATCCTCAGCGGGTTCCTGGGGTTCATCGAAATTGATGAACATCTGGAGCTGTTCCTTCAGGATCTTGGCGGAAAACGCAACAGCATCTTCCGGCCTGATGCTTCCGTTGGACCAAACTTCGAGAACCAGCTTATCGTAATCGGTACGCTGACCCAATCGGGCGTTGGTCACGGAATAGTTCACCCTTCTGACCGGACTGAATACAGCGTCAATCGGAATGGCGTTTACCCCGAGTCCCGTATCTTTCCGGTCCTCCGCTGAAATGTATGCTCTCCCGATCCTTACAATCAACTCGGCTCGAAATTTCGCCTTCCGGCTGTTCATCGTGCATATGTGATGTGCCGGATTCAATACTTCGACTCCGGACACAATTTGGATATCACCCGCTGTAACCGCGCCCTCTCCTTCCCTGTCTATGATCAAAATCTTCGGACCTATATCGTCCATTTTGATCAACACACCCTTGAGGTTGAGAATGATATCCATTACATCTTCAACGATGTCGGGCAAACTCGCAAACTCGTGGACCACTCCGTCTATTTTCGCAGCGGTTATTGCCGCTCCCTGCAATGAGCTCAGGAGTATCCGACGCAAACTGTTTCCGATGGTTATCCCGAAACCCCTCTCGAGAGGCTCACAGACAAACTTGCCGTACGTGGGCGACAAGCTTTCCGTCTCAACCTCCAACCGCTTCGGGCATATAAGGTCTCTCCAGTTTTTCACGTACCAACTTGGAATGGTCTGTGAACTTGTGGGCATGTTATTTTGCCTCCATGGGCTTGTAATCGCGAGCAAACCCGCCGGTGTTTTTCCAACCCGACAAACTGCTATTTGGAGTAAAGTTCCACGATAAGTTGCTCCCTGATGGGAACCGTGACATCCTCCCGGCTCGGTAAAACCTTTACTCTTCCCTTGAAATTCTCTTTTTCAAGTTCCAGCCAGGCGGGAACCCCGCGACGATCGACCCCGCTCAACGCTTCATTAATTTTAGCCACGCCGCGCTTCTTTTCAAAAACTTCTATCACATCGTTTTCATTCACAAGAAAAGACGGAATATTAACCCTTTTTCCGTTTACCGTGAAGTGCCGGTGCAAAACCAGTTGTCGGGCCTCGGCGCGGTCACATGCGAAACCCAACCTGTAAATAGCGTTGTCCAGCCTTCTTTCCAAAAGACTGATCAGGTTTTCACCTGAAACACCTTTCATCCGGGCGGCTTTCACATAGTAAGCCTTGAACTGCTTTTCCGCCAACCCGTACATTCTCTTGACTTTCTGTTTTTCACGAAGCTGCTCCCCGTAATCGGATGCTTTTCTTCTCCGCTTCTGGCCATGTTGGCCCGGCGGATAGCCTCTCCGATCATAGGCGCATTTGTCTGTATAACAACGCTCTCCCTTGAGAAACAGCTTTTCTTCTTCTCTTCGACAAAGCCGACAAACAGGTCCTGAATAACGCGCCATGATAGCTCCTTCAAACCCTTCGCCTTTTGGGCGGACGACATCCGTTGTGTGGAATCGGTGTTACATCACGTATAAAAGTGATCCTGAAACCGGCGGACTGCAATCCGCGCAAAGCTGATTCCCTGCCCGCCCCCGGACCCTTCAAAAACACGGAAATGGTCTTTACGCCGTGCTCCTTGGCCTTGTTTGCAGCATCTTCACCTGCAAGCTGTGCTGCAAAAGGCGTGGATTTCCTGGAACCCTTAAAGCCCCGGCATCCCGAACTAGACCATGCAATCACGTTTCCGGAGGGATCGGCTATCGTAACAACCGTGTTGTTGAATGTGGACCTGATGTTCGCCACACCAACCGGTATATTCTTTTTGACTCTCTTCTTTGTTACTCTACGTTTAGGTTTCGCCATAACTTTGTTCTCTTTCTTTCCTGAAACCCTACCGCTTGCGGATCATACCCCGCCTGGGGCCCTTGCGCGTACGCGCATTCGTATGAGTTCTCTGGCCTCTAACCGGCAATCCACGACGATGTCTCAAACCTCGATAGCAACCCAGATCCATCAATCTCTTGATGTTCATGGCGACTTCGCGTCTCAGATCTCCCTCAACGGTGTAATTATCGTCAATGGTCTGACGAATTCGCCGGCTTTGCTCTTCCGAAATCTCGTCTGATTTCGTCTCGGGATCCACCTGGGCTTTCTGGCAGATCTCGTATGCTCTTTTCCGACCCACGCCGTATATGGAAGTCAAGGCGATTTTCATCCTCTTGTTACGCGGCAGGTCTACTCCTGCTATTCGTACCACGTTGTGTCTCCTTTCTTACTCACGAGAACCCGGTTTTTCAACCCTGCCTCTGCTTGTGCCTTGGATCCTTGCATATCACTCTGACAACGCCATTGCGTTTGATCACTTTGCATTTATCACAAATTTTTTTAACCGATGCTCTTACCTTCATGTTCCACCTCCGCGCTCAATGTTTGCTGAGCACGTACGGGCCGTCATCCGTAACGGCCACCGAGTGCTCAAAATGCGCGGAGAGCTTACGATCCCTTGTGACGGCCGTCCACCCATCTTTGAGCACCTCAACTTCATGTGTCCCGGCGTTGACCATTGGTTCCACGGCCAACACCAGGCCTTTTCTCAATCTCATTCCTTTACCCGGGCTCCCATGGTTTGGAACCTGAGGATCTTCATGCATTCTCGATCCTATCCCATGTCCGACAAAATATCTCACCACCGAAAAACCTCGGTTCTCCACGTGACTTTGAACCGCATGACCGATGTCCTGCAGCCGGTTGCCGCACACCATGGCTTCAATACCTTTTTCAAGCGCTTCCCTTGTCGAGTTGATCAAATCCATGGCTTCGCTGCTAACTTTTCCAACAGGAAACGTCCTGGCGGAATCGCCGCAATATCCATCTTTGAACGCTCCGAAGTCAACGCTTAAAATGTCTCCTTCTTTCAAAACCCGGTCACGGCCGGGTATTCCATGCACTATCTCTTCATTTATCGACGTGCACAATACAGCCGGGAAGGGCGGCACATCAGGTCCAGGTTTATAACCCAAAAATGCCGATTTGGCACCTCTTTTCTCCAAAATCTCTCGGGCCTTCACCTCCAGGCTCCAAGTCGTCTTTCCCGGGCCTACCAGTTCTTCAACAACGTCCAACACCTCAGCAACGATCAAGTTGGCTCTTCTGAGTTTTTCAATCTCTTCTTTACTTTTGAGTATCGGAGCCATTTTAACGTTGCTTCAAAGCCGCGGCCGGAACCTTTTGTCGTCAGAAAGCGGTCCATTCCGCCTCATGCTACGATCGATATTATCCCGCTTTTCTGCCTCTCATTTTCCTGCCCTTCGGCCCTCCGAAACCATCATAATGCCGTGTAATAAGGTGCGCTTCGATCTGCTGAATCGTGTCCAAAGCGACACCCACAACGATAAGCAGCGATGTTCCACCGAAATAAAACGGCACATTCAACCTGACCTGAAGCAGATTCGGCAGCACGCATACAGCTGCCACGTATATGGATCCTCCGACCGTTATCCTTGTCAGCACGCGATCTATGTACTCGGCGGTCTTCTTTCCCGGACGGATACCGGGAATGAATCCACCGTTTTTCTTCAGGTTGTCGGCCACGTCAACCGGGTTGAACGTTACAGCAGTGTAGAAGAAACAGAAGAATATGATCAACACCACATACAATACGTTGTATCGCCAGTCCGCGGGATTCAGCATGTCCACAATGGATCGAATCCAAGGATTCGTGGACCCTGAAAAGACCTGCAAGGGAAACAGGAGTATTGATGAAGCGAAAATCGGAGGAATCACGCCGGCCGTGTTCACCTTCAACGGCAAATGTGTGGATGAAGCTCCGTAGAGTTTCCTCCCGACGACCCTCTTGGCATAAGCAACGGGAATTCTTCTTTGCCCTCTTTCAAAGAAGATTATCACCGCTATGACGCCGAAAATTACCGCGCCGATAAAAGCCAGATCAAAGGCCCCCATGTCGCCGATTTTCACACTGTTGAACAGCCGCACCACAGCGTCGGGGAAATTGGCAACAATACCAGCGAATATTATCAGCGATATTCCGTTGCCGATGCCTCTTTCCGTGATCTGTTCACCAAGCCACATGATGAACACGGTCCCCGTCGTCAGGGTTAGAACGGTCAGCAACCGAAAGCTCCATCCCGTCTCAAGCACCACCCGTCCAAACTGGCCGTAAGCAGCGTTGTTGCTTTCCAGCCAGGTTGCAATAAAAAAACCTTGAACAAGACACAGCATTACCGTGCCGTATCTCGTGTATTGGTTCATCTTTTTTCTGCCGGCCTGCCCCTCCCTGTTGAGTTGCTCGAGATGAGGCACCACAACCGTTAAAAGCTGCAGAATAATGGATGCACTAATGTAGGGCATAATCCCGAGAGCGAAAATGCTCAACTGCTCCAAGGCTCCGCCGGAAAACATGTTGAACAGACCCAGGAAGGAACCGGATGCAGCGGCCATTATCTGGGACATGACCCTGCGATCCACCCCCGGAACCGTTATGAAAACCCCCACACGATAAATCGCCAAGAGGGCCAGCGTAAAAAGCAATCTTTTACGAAGTTCCGGAATCTTGGCGATATTTCCAAATCCGTTGGCCATATGCTCATCACTCCAAACGATCCGCTTCCCGAAAGAAATCGGATCTCAGAACCGGACGATCGTCACTCGTTCGCCCCCGAAGGCTCTTTAGTATGCTTCGAGGACAAGACAACAGCTTTCCCGCCCGCCTTTTCTATCTTCTCTTTTGCGGAAGCCGAAAACCGGTGAGCTCTCACGGTGACCGCACAATCGATTTCACCAGAGCCCAAAATCTTCACCAGCCGGGCGTTTCGCGGAACAAGCCCTGCTTTTTTCATCTCTTCCGGACCTATATCTTTCCCGCCACACGCAAGCGCTATCTTCTCGATGTTGGTCACGCAATATTCCACCCGGAACAAGTTTTTGAATCCACGTTTTGGAAGACGTCTCTGCAACGGCATCTGCCCGCCCTCGAATCCGCGCCTGATGCCACTGCCGCTGCGGCTTCGCTGACCTTTCTGTCCCTTGCCGCAGGTCTTTCCCAAACCGCTTCCCGGTCCTCTTCCGACACGCTTGCTATTGTGCCGTGCACCGGCCGGCGGTTTTAAATCACTTAGGGTTGTGCCCATCTCATCCTCCGCAGACTTATCGTTTCAATCGGTCATCAACAGCGGCCTACTCCACCGGTTCAACAGACACCAAGTGTTGCACCTTGAAAATCATCCCGCGTATCTCGGGTGTATCTTGAAGTATCTTGGTATTTCCGCGCTTGAACAGACCCAGCCCCTTCAGTGTCGCCCTATGTTTCGGCGGCCTTCCGATACTCGACCTTACCTGTGTTACTTTCAATTTGACGGCCATGGGAATCCTCAACTACTCCGTAAGTTTCTGCACGGAAATTCCGCGTCTTTTCGCCACCTGCTCGGGACTTTCAAGCATTTTCAATCCCGCGGCTGTTGCATGAAGCACGGTGTGCGGATTTCTGGTTCCAAGGCACTTGGTCAATATGTCCTGAATCCCCGCGACTTCCAGTATGGCCCGCATGGGTCCTCCAGCAATCACTCCTGTTCCAGGCCCGGCTGGTTTCAAAAGAACCCTGCCGGCTCCGAATTTTCCTTCAACAGCAAAGGGAATGGTTGAGTTCTTCAGTGGAATTTCAAACATGTTGGCTTTCGCCTTCTCCATTCCTTTGCGAATCGCCTCGGGAACCTCGTTGGCCTTGCCCAGGGCATAGCCCACCTTACCGTTTTGGTCGCCAACCACCACCAGAGCGCTGAAGCTGAAACGCCGCCCGCCTTTTACCACCTTGGCCACTCGATTGATATGTACGACCCGGTCGGCCAGTTCGGGCCCTTCTTCCTTCAATAAAGACACGAGTACTCTCCTTCTAGAATCTCAGGCCCGCCTCCCGGGCGCCGTCTGCAAGTGCGGCCACTCGACCGTGATAGAGAAATCCGTTCCTGTCGAACACGGCCTTTTTAATACCCATTTCAATGAGCTTTTTGCCCACCGTCTCACCGACCTTCTTCGCCCTCGCTTTTTTGTCCATGTCTTTCAATCCCGCCCGGCCTTCCTTGGACAATGTTGAAGCCGACGCTATCGTTTTTCTGCCGACATCATCAATCGCCTGGACATAAATATGCTTGGCGCTCTTGACAACGGTCAACCGAGGTTTTTCATCAGTGCCTCGAATTTTTTTTCTGATGGACTTTTTACGGCGCATCCTCGCCGCAATGCTCTGCCTGGACATCTGTCTGTCTCCTTAGGCCGCTCCGGTCTTGCCGACTTTCCTGCGGATTTGCTCACCTTGGAATTTAATCCCTTTGCCCTTGTATGGCTCAGGAGGTCTCAACGCTCTTATGTTCGCCAACACCTGACCAAGCACCTGCTTGTCGTTTCCAGTGACCTTGATCTTGGTGCCCCTGTCTTCCACAACCGCTGTTACCCCTTCGGGCAGTTGAATTTGAACGGGATGGGAATGTCCCAAGTTGAAACTGAGTGTTTTTCCATCCGTCGTTTCGGCTCGATAACCCACGCCGGCTATCTCCAGCACACGACTGAAACCTTCGGAAACACCCAGCACCATGTTCTGCACAAGGGCTCTCGCCATTCCGTGAAAAGCTCTCTGCTTCTTGCTTTCATCCCTGCGGGTGAACTCCACCGATTCCTTGCCGACCACCACGTCAATTCCGTCAGGTATTTTTTCCGTCAATACGGCCTTGGCGCCTTTGACCTGCACCGTTTTTCCGGAAACCGTCACAGTGACGCCCTTGGGGATTTTTACCGGCATTTTACCAATTCTGGACACAGCACACCTCCCTACCAGATGGTACAGATCACTTCGCCGCCCACGGAAAGTTTCCTGGCATCCTTGTCGGATAAAACGCCGCGAGATGTGGTCAAAATGGCCATTCCAAGGCCGTTTCTCACCATCTCAACATCATCCTTTCCGACATAGCGGCGTTGTCCCGGCCTGGATACCCTTTTCAGACCGGCAATGGCGCTTCTGTTATGATCGTCGTATTTCAGTTCAAGCTCTAAAACACCTTGCCTGTTGTCTGAAATAAAACGGCAATCCTTGATAAACATTTCTTGCTTCATTATTTCCGCAATCCTTCTCTTCATATTCGACGCGGGAATGCTCACCGTGGTTTTCCGCGCATGGATTGCGTTGCGGACTCTTGTCAAAAAATCAGCAATGGGATCGGTCATCGACATTGTCTCACCTAACCTGCTTGGACCGCTCTATTGAACAATCGTTCAATTTTCAAGCGCCTCCCTCATCGCCGGCATCCGGGTTATCAGCTCGGATCACCGGGTTACCAACTCGACTTAATCACCCCCGGAATCTGTCCCTCAAGCGACAGCTTACGGAAACAAATCCGGCACATATTAAACTTTCGCAAATACCCCCTTGGCCTGCCGCACAAGGGGCAACGATTGCGATAACGAACCTTGAACGCAAGTTTTCTTTCGACCATCTGAGCTTTTCTGGCCACGACTCTTCCTCCTTGATCAGCCGCCTGTCTGCTTTCTAAAGGGCATCCCCAGTTTGCTGAGCAATGAATAACCCTCTTCATCGGTCTCTGCCGTGGTGACGATGGTAATATTCAGCCCTGTTATCTTCTCAATTTTGTCGTAATCTATCTCAGGAAAAACTATCTGCTCCTTGATCCCCATGGTGAAATTACCGCGGCCGTCAAACGCCTTCGGCGACAAACCCTTGAAATCCCTAACCCTCGGAATGGCCAGGTTAACCAGGCGATCGAAAAACTCGTACATTTTGGCCTTTCTCAGGGTAACCCTGGCGCCAATCTTCATGCCCTCCCGCAACTTGAACTGGGCGACCGACTTTTTCGCCTTGGTCACAACCGGTTTTTGCCCGGTGATAACTCCAAGTTCTTCGACAGCGCTTTCAAGAACCTTCGGGTTTTGAATGGCTTCCCCAAGACCCATGTTCAGCACCACTTTTTTCATTCTGGGCACTTGCATCACGGATTTGTATCCGAACTCCTTTACCATGGAAGGAGTTACTTCCTCTCTGTAGCGCGTCAAAAGCCTCGGAGGTTTTTCCCTGCGAACAGGCTCCATTTGATAAAGCGATTTTTTCTTTTTTTCGCCTTTTTCTGTGCTCTTTTTCTTGTCCTTGGCCATCACCACTCTCCGAAGACTAGTTGAAAGTCTCTCCGGTACGTTTCGAGTACCTGACCTTTCGGCCGTCATCGAGTTTCTTTATTCCGACCCGCGTCGGCTTGCCGTCCGACGGATCAACAAGCATTACATTGGACAGGTGAAGCGGGGCTTCCTTGTCTATGATTCCGCCCTGCTGACTTGCCTGACCCGCGCGAGTATGCTTCTTAACAATGTTGAGCTTTTCCACCACCACACGGTTCTTTTGGGGCAAAACTCTCAATACCTTGCCCTGGTTCCCCTTTTCCTTTCCCGCTACCACTTCCACCAGGTCTCCTTTTTTTATCATGCGGCTCATCACAACACCTCCGGTGCCAAGGAAACTATCTTCATGAATTTTTTTGCACGAAGTTCCCTGGCCACGGGTCCGAAAATCCGCGTCCCTATGGGTTCTTTCTGGGCGTTGATAAGCACGGCCGAGTTTCCGTCGAAACGAATATACGTGCCGTCCTGACGGGTTATCGGTTTTGCCGTTCTCACTATCACGGCTTTCATGACGTCTCCCTTTTTGACCTTGGCATGAGGGATCGCCTCTTTTACCGAAACGGTGATAATGTCGCCTATGGACGCGTACTTTCTACGGGATCCGCCCAGCACCTTAATGCACTGCACCTTCTTGGCGCCGGAATTGTCAGCCACGTCTAATACAGACTGCATCTGAATCATGATTACACCTCCTGCCTCATCGACGGCAGGTATCTCAATCCACCGAAGGGGGTCGCTCCAACAAGGTCTGAACCCGCCAGCGTTTCTCCTTCGAAAGCGGTCGGCAACCCACTATCTGAACCCGGTCGCCGGTCCGGTAGTCGTTTTTCTCGTCATGCGCCTTGTATTTCACACGGCGCTTCACGTATTTCCGATACAGGCGATGTTTCACCTTCTGTGTCACCTGTACCACAACCGTCTTGTCCATCTTGTCACTCACCACTACGCCGACCAGGACACGTCCTTTTCTTTTCTTTTCGTCCGCCATGATTATTTCTAGGCCTCCGCCTCTTCTCCCCCGACAGGTTCCTCGATACCGATTTGTCGGGCCCGGAGAATTGTTTTCACTCTGGCCAGTTCTCTTCTGGTAACTCTCAACTCCGAAGAGTCTTCAGACTGGTTCGTTGCAAAACTCAACCGTTTTTTGAACAACTCTTCCGCCATCTGGACCTGAAGAACCTTCAGCTCGCCGTCACTTCTTTTTCTTACTTCCTTCGCGGACAACTTGTTCTTTTTCATATTATGCTCTCCCTGCACACAAACCGGGTTCCAATCGCCAACTTGTGATGAGCCAGCCTGAATGCTTCTCTAGCTACATCCTCCTTGACTCCCTCGAGCTCGAACATGACCCGTCCCGGCTTCACTACGCACACCCATTCTTCAGGGCTACCCTTTCCCTTTCCCATCCTAACCTCGGCAGGTTTTTTCGTAATCGGCTTGTCGGGAAACACCCTGATGAAAACCTTTCCGCGCCTTTTCACATGTCTGGTGATGACGACACGAGCGGCTTCGATCTGTCGCGCTGTTATCCATCCGCAAGTCGTAGCCTGGATCCCGAAATCTCCGAAAGAGACCTTGTCGCCGCCTTTTGCACGGCCTTTCATTCGGCCTTTTTGCACTTTTCTGTGTTTTACTTTTTTCGGACTGAGCATATCAATACCCGTGTTCCATGCGAGGAAGCACCTCGCCCTTATAAATCCAGACCTTCACTCCGATGGTACCGTAGGTTGTGTGCGCTTCCGCGAAACCGTAATCAATGTCCGCTCTCAATGTATGGAGAGGAACCCTGCCTTCACGGTACCATTCTCTTCTAGCCATTTCCGCTCCGGCCAAACGGCCGCCGCAATGAACCTTAATTCCCTTGGCGCCGAATTTCATCGTGATCTGAACCGCCTTTTTCATGGCCCGGCGGAAAGCAACGCGACGCTCCAACTGCGTTGCAATATTTTCAGCCACCAGGTTGGCGTTCAGTTCGGCTTTACGAACCTCCACGATATCTATGAACACATCGTTTTTCGTAAGCTTTTGAACTTCCTTTTTCAGACTCTCCACGCCGGCCCCGCGTTTACCGATGACTATTCCCGGCCGCGCTGTGTAAATCTTTACCTTGGCCTTGCTGGCCGCTCTTTCCACTTCAATGGAAGCCACGGCAGCGTGAGCCAGTTTTTCTTTCAGATACTTCTTCAACGCCAGGTCTTCATGAAGCCATTTCGCGTATTGTTTTTCTTCGTACCACTTGGAACTCCACGTCCTGATCACGCCAAGACGGAAACCAAAAGGATGGGTCTTCTGTCCCACAGTGCATCCTCCCTATTCGACATCCAAAGCAACAGTAATGTGGCTTGTTTTCTTGTTTATCCTGAAAGCTCTTCCCTGGGCTCTCGGCTTCCACCGCTTGAGTGTAGGGCCCTGGTCGACAAAAATTCTTCTGACTTTCAACTCCGCCGTGTTTACATTTCCGTCGTTTTCAGCATTGGCTACAGCCGAAAGGATCAGCTTTCTCAACACGGGAGCCGCAGCACGGTTTGTAAAAGTCAACAGGTTGACAGCGTCTTCGACGGGCCTTCCCCTGACCATATCCGCCAGCACCCGAAGCTTTCGGGGAGCCATGCGGCAATATCTCAAAGTAGCTTTCGCAGCCATCTCCAAACTCCCTCCGGCTTACCGCTTGGCGGCCTTGCGCGCCTTGCGGTCGGCCGCATGTCCGTGAAAGGTTCTCGTGGGTGAAAACTCTCCCAGTTTGTGGCCCACCATATTCTCAGTGACAAAAACCGGTATGAACTTTTTGCCGTTATGCACCGCAAAAGTCAGACCGACCATTTCGGGAAGAATGGTTGATCTCCGGGACCACGTCTTTATCACCGGTTTTTTCGTAGTTTTTCTCGCTTCTTCGACCTTTTTCATGAGATGGTCATCAATAAAAGGTCCTTTTCGTATCGAACGAGCCATGATTCCTCCGCCCGAGCGCCTACTTTCGACGCCGCACGATGTCCTTGTCGGTCCTCTTGTTTCTGCGTGTCCTATAACCCTTCGTGGGTTTTCCCCACGGAGTGCACGGATGCCTTCCGCCGGCGCTCCGTCCTTCTCCTCCGCCGAGCGGATGATCAACGGGGTTCATCGTGACGCCCCGGTTGTGGGGACGCCTTCCCAACCACCTCTTCCTGCCGGCCTTTCCCAACCTTATGTTTCCGTGTTCTGTATTGCCGAGCTGGCCGATTGTCGCCTTGCATTTTATATGTACGCGTCTTACCTCCCCCGAAGGCATTCTTATTTGCGCCCTGTCCCCTTCCTTCGCCATCAACTGGGCCGAAGTCCCCGCTGCCCTGCAAAGCTTACCGCCGCCGCCGATTCTGAGTTCAATGTTGTGAATCGTCGTTCCGAGAGGAATATGTTCCATCCTGAGAGTGTTGCCCGGCTTGATTTCCGCATGTTTCGACGACACCACCTCGTCACCGGCCTTCAGCCCGAGAGGCGCCAAAATGTAAGCCTTCTCTCCATCACGATAGTGAATCAATGCAAGGAAAGCGGATCGGTTCGGATCATACTCTATCGCTTTAACCAGACCCGGCACTCCAATCTTGGCTCTCTTGAAGTCCACCTGTCTTTCTCGTCTCTTGTGGCCTCCGCCCCTGAAACGACAGGTGATTCTTCCGTACACATTTCTCCCGTCTGTTCGCTTCTTTCCTCTTACGAGTTTCTTTTCGGGCTTTTTTCCCGGCGTCAACTCAGCAAAATCATTGACGCTCATGTTCCTGCGCCCGGGCGATGTGGGCTTGTATTTCTTGGTACCCATGCTACACCCCTTCAAACAAGTCTATTGAGTCACCCTCGGCCAGGGTCACCATGGCTTTTTTCCAATTCGGCTTCTTGCCAAGATGCCGTCCTCTGCGCTTGATCTTTCCCCTGACATTCTGGGTTCTCACGGAAAGAACGCTGACCGGCCAGAGTTTTTCAACAGCGCCCGCGATTTCAACTTTATTGGCATCCCTGGCCACCTTGAAAAGATACTGATTCACCGCCTCGGTGAGCCAAGTTCCTTTTTCCGTAACGAGCGGCCGAATGATGATTTCATGAGGAGATTTCATGACACGCTCCTGGCTCCCTGCTTCCTCACCGGTTTCAGCCTCCCGTCCAGAATCTTTGCCGACTCCTCCGTAATCACCAGAGTCTTGTGTTTCAAGATGTCGTAAACATTCAAACCCTTGTCCGGGAGAACCTTGTGCTCGGCCAGATTCCTGGCTGAAAGAATGAGGTTCTTGTTCTTTTCGTTTTCCACTATCAGAGCGGAATCTATTTTTAACCCCGCCAGTATATCGGTCACCTGCTTTGTCTTGATTTCAGGCAGATCCAGATCCTTCAGGACAAGAAGGTTGTTTTCCGCAACCCTGAGACTCAGAGCTGAACGAAGCGCTGCTTTTTTGGCTTTCTTGTTTATGTGAATCTCAAAGCTTCGCGGCTTAGGAGGAAACACCACTCCTCCTCCGACATGATTTGGAGCGGTCTTCGAACCCTGGCGGGCCCTGCCTGTTCCCTTCTGCCGGTAAGGTTTCGCTCCGCCGCCCCGTATCTCGGATCGACCTTTTGCGCAAGCCGTGCCGGATCGTCGAGACGCAAGTTGTCCTCTGACAACCTCCCACAAGAGGTGCTCCTTGACTTCGGCGCCGAAAACCTCGTCGCTCAGTTCTATCTGGCCTGTCTTTTGGCCTTGCTTATCCATCACATCCAAAGTGGGCATGGAAAACTCCGTCTCTCGCGTCCGCCCGTTGAAAAAAACCGGCGGACATCACCCTCACGTCTTTATCTCAACATGAACGCCCGCCGATAAATCCAGTTTCATGAGGGCGTCCAATGTTTGCGGCGTGGGTTCCATTATATCCAGCAACCGTTTATGTGTTCTGACCTCGAATTGCTCGCGCGACTTTTTGTTCACATGAGGCGATCTCAGCACACAGTACTTGTTTTTAATCGTGGGCAAGGGAATTGGACCTACCACCCTTGCGCCTGTTTTTTTAGCTGTTTCCACGATCTCGCAGGTGGATTGATCCAACAGGCGGTGATCGTAGGCTTTCAAATGAATCCGGATCTTCTGCATCTGCCCGTCCTCGACTCTACTCGATGATCTTCGTGATAACGCCCGACCCAACCGTCCTGCCTCCTTCACGTATCGCAAACCGCAGCCCTTCTTCCGCGGCTATCGGCGTCAACAACATCATCTTGATCTCCACGTTGTCTCCCGGCATCACCATCTCTCGTCCCTCAGGCAATTCCACTGACCCCGTTACGTCCG
>SLPX01000016.1 GCA_007131745.1 Myxococcales bacterium | reverse complement strand
TGCTCGACAAAAAGGCATACCATATACCCAACTCATCGCGATGTGGCTCCATGAAAGGATAGAGGAGGAGAAAAGCGAAGCCGGCGCATAAGCCGCCTCATGTCTTTTGTTCCCAGAGCTTTCGGCATGTCTCCCGGTCCAAAGGTTTTGATTTGACGGTTCTCGTCACAGGTTTCTTGTCACAAGTATGAGGGTTTGATAGTCCCTTTCCGATATGTTCGGACGTTTGTCAGTGTAACGGGATGTGTGGTTTGGTATGTGTAGAGAGAACCGGGCTTTAAACAAAAACAGGAAGAAATTCCAGTTGGAAAAGTAAAGAGTTGTGTTGAACCGGTGGATCAATTCGTTAACACTTTTTCAAGCGGAGGGCCGACGCGAGTATTCCCGGTTCATTTTATTATTCGGGTCGCTTTCTCTGCAAACGGGAGAATGGAAATGAAACGCAAGTTACTATTCAAGAGTTTTTTACCTGCTTGCATTATCATGTTTGCATGGGTTGCAGGTTGCAAAAGCTCCTCGAAGAGCACGTCTCCGATGTGCGGAAATGATATCGCTGAAGAAGGAGAGGTCTGCGACGGCGCGGATTTGAGGGGCATGACTTGTCAGGATTACGGATTCCAAGGCGGCGTCCTGGCTTGCAATGATGAATGCACAGCGTACGACATGTCCGGATGCACATCCACATCAACTCCGTATTGCGGAAACAACGTCATCGACGATGGCGAAGATTGCGACGGCGACAATCTGGGTGGGCAAACCTGCGTTGGCCTCGGATTCGACTCCGGCGTCCTGGCTTGCACCGACACCTGTGAATTCGACACCAGTGGTTGCGTCGCTCCGCTCTGTGGAAACGGAGTCATCGACGATGGCGAAGATTGCGACGGCGACAACCTGGACGGGCAAACCTGTGTTGACCTCGGATTCGACTCCGGTGTTCTGGCTTGCACCGACGCCTGTGAATTCGACACCAGTGGTTGCGTCGCTCCGCTCTGCGGAAACGGAGTCATCGACCACGGCGAAGATTGCGACGGCGACAACCTGGACGGGCAAACCTGTGTTGACCTCGGATTTGTGGGCGGCGATCTGGCTTGCACCGACGCCTGTGAATTCGACACCAGCGGTTGCATAGCCACGCTCTGCGGAAACGGCATCATCGACGAGGGCGAACAGTGCGACGGCACCAACCTGGGCGGACAAACTTGCGTTGACCTCGGATTTGCAGGAGGAGTTCTTGGATGCACCGATGATTGCATGCTCGACACATCCCTTTGCGACCCGATACTCTTGTGTGACGATCACCCGGATTGCGATGACTGTGCAGCTTGCGCGGACGATACCGAGTGCGCTGCCGAATTGACTGCGTGCAACGACTCCGAGGATTGCGTTAATTATTTCAATTGCAGGATTCCATGCGAAAATGCCGCTTGCTATGAGAATTGTAAAATCAACCATCCCGAAGGTTACCTCATTTTCTGGAACTGGATATTTTGCACTTACTGCAGGGCTTGCAGAGTTTCATGTGACGGAGACGGCTTCGGCTGCGCAGCTCTTTCGGAAGTACCCGATGAATGGACATGCAACCCGTTTTACTACGGCTCGGGAGACGGATGTGACTGCGGGTGCGGAATAGTGGACCCCGATTGCGCGGACGATACCTCTGCTTCCTGTCAATGGTGCAACAACACTGGGTCGTGCGACCAATCCGGCCAGGATTGCCCCGGTGAAATTCACCCGGACAATAACGCGGTATGCATCGACATTCCGGATTCATGCGATAACACCGGAAACTGTAGCGATTGCATTGATTGCGCGGAAAACACCATATGCCAGGCGGAAACGAATGCTTGCCTCAATTCAGATGAATGCGTGAATTACTATTCGTGCATCGAACCGTGCGATCCTTTGGACGATGATTGCTTCAATGCTTGCCAAGTCGCTCATCCCGACGGATACACGCTCTACTGGCTTTACGCATACTGCGTTTTGTGCGAAGCGTGCTACTACGATTGCGACGGAGCAGCCAGGGGTTGCCCCCCACCGGCCGGCAGTTGCGACAACACAGGCGACTGCGAATCGTGTGCCGATTGCGCCAGAGACACCGTATGCGCCTCAGAGTACAATGCCTGCGCGAATTCAAACCAATGCGTGGACTATTCCTGGTGCATCGACGCGTGCGATCAGTTTGACGATGATTGCTTCGACGATTGCGAAACTGCTTATCCCGACGGATACCCGCTCTTTTGGATTTACATCTCTTGCATGTATTGCGATGCCTGCTACTACGATTGCGACGGCGCAGCCATCGGTTGCCCCCCGCCCGGAGGCTGACGCGATCCCTGACAGCGGGAAAAGACTGCAACAACGCTTTCCGTGTTACCCCTCATCTGCTGCTTGAATTCATCACGCAATTCAAGTCTTGACCTATCTCTTATCACCCGGCATTTTGATCTTTCTCCGGCCGGTTTCCGGCCGGAATTGTTTCGGACCGGACCCGGCGCAAGCCGGGTTCCCGCGATCCGGTGACAGTAATTGGATAAAGGTCTTAAAATGAGCGAAAACAAAGAAACAGGAACACCTTCCAATTTTATCAGGGAAATCATTGCGGAAGATCTGGAGAAGGGAAAAAACAATGGTAGTGTCCGCACTCGGTTTCCGCCTGAACCCAACGGATACCTGCACATCGGCCATGCAAAGGCAATCGTCCTGAGCTTCGGAATGGCGGATGAATTCGAAGGTTTGTGCAATCTCCGCTTCGACGATACCAACCCCATCACCGAAGACACCGAGTATGTGGAATCCATCATGGAAGACATTCGCTGGCTCGGCTACGACTGGGAAGATCGGCTTTTCTATGCATCCGATTATTTTGAAAAGCTGTATGAATTCGCGGTGAAACTCGTCAAACAGGGGGATGCATACGCGGACTCTCTCCCACCGGACAAGATCAGAGAATACCGGGGGGATTACAACCGGCCGGGCAAACCGAGCCCGTACCGCGATAGAAGCGTGGAAGAAAACCTCGACTTGCTTGAAAAGATGAGGGCCGGTGAATTCGAGGAAGGCGAGATCGTTTTGCGGGCAAAGATCGACATGAACCATCCCAACATGAACATGCGGGATCCTCTCATGTACCGGGTTCGAAAAGCCGAGCATCACCGCACGGGAAACTATTGGTGCATCTATCCCATGTATGATTTCGCGCACGGACAATGTGATGCAATTGAGGAGATAACCCATTCTCTCTGTTCTCTCGAGTTCGAAAACCACCGCCCGCTTTACGATTGGTTTCTGGACCGGTTGGAGATAATCGACCCAAGGCCCCGTCAGATCGAATTCGCCAGGCTTAATCTTACCTACACGGTGATGAGCAAGCGTAAACTCCTGGAGTTGATCCAGAAGGAATTGGTCGACGGGTGGGATGATCCCAGAATGCCCACGCTGTGCGGCATGCGGCGCCGCGGCTATACACCCGAAGCCATACGGCGTTTCTGCGAACGAATAGGGGTGGCTAAAAAACAGGGCGTCGTGGATGTGTCATTGCTGGAACACGCTGTCCGAGAAAATTTGAACGAAACTTCGCCCCGGGTGATGGCGGTGCTTGAACCCCTCAAAGTAATCATCACCAATTATCCGGCGGAAAACGAGGATTGGTTCGATTGCCCATATTTCCCGGATGAACCGGAAAAGGGAACCAGGCGGGTGCCGCTCACTCGTGAACTGTATATCGAACGGGATGATTTCAGGGAAGATCCTCCCCGCAAGTGGCGGCGTTTGGCGGTCGGGCGGGAAATCCGATTGCGCTACGCATGCTACATAACGTGCGAAGAAGTCGTAAAGGATCCAGGGACAGGAGAGATCGTGGAATTGCGCTGCACCTGGGATCCGGACTCAAAAGGAGGATGGTCATCGGACGGCAGAAAAGTTAAGGGTACGTCACATTGGGTTTCTGCAAAATACGCAGTTCCCGCAAAGGTCCGTATATACGATCGTCTTTTCAAGAAGGAGAATCCCTTGGAGACCCGAGATGGTGAGGATTACAAGGACCACTTGAATGAAGATTCACTGAGCGTTTTGGAGGGTTGTTTGGTTGAGCCCAGCCTTAAAGAACCTCCCCGGGGAGCTAGATACCAGTTTGAAAGACTGGGATACTTCTGCGTGGACGCCAAGGATTCGGCACCGGGCGACCTGGTATTCAACCGGACGATATCGCTCAGGGATTCGTGGGCGCGTATTGAAAAATCGCAAAAGAGTGTTTGACACTCCGAGGGTTTTGATTAACCCACCCGACTTCAAGGTCGGATTGTCGGACCTTTGCAGTCGGCCCCGTACGTGAATGGAATGAGCTTGAAACTATCCAACATTTATTCTTCGAGGAAATCCAGGTCGATCCATCGTGGATTTGCAGCGTTGGTCATGCTTTTAGCATTGGGATGCGACGTGGCCGTTCCGCCGACCCCTTACGAAGAAGAAATGCAACAGGAACGCAGATTGCGATCCATGATTGAAGTTGCTGACGCTGCGGTTCCGCTTTCCAGGGAGGAGGAGGCACGAACCGTTACGGTGCCGATAAGAAGCGATCCCCGCCACCTGAATCCCGCGCTCAACATCGATACATGGGGTTATCGCATAGCCATGCACAACATATTCGAATCCCTCGTAAGAAGGGATCCGAAAACCGGAAAGATCATTCCGGGACTTGCAAGCCGATGGACTATTTCTCCCGACGCGAGAACCTACACGTTCACCCTGCGTGAAAACGTCCGTTGGCATGACGGAAGACCGTTTACCGCGCAAGACGTAAGGTACTCCCTCACCCGGGTGGTTGATCCCAAGACTCCCCTGGGTCCGTTCAGAGATGATCTTCGTCCCTACTATAAGCGAGTGGATGTACCCGGACCAATGGAAATCCGCCTGGTGCTGGGCACAGCCAATTCTTTTCTTCTGGACCATCTGGCCGAATATCCTATCGTCCCGCACCACGTTTTCAGCAAGGGAATGTATCCCGGCAGCCGGGGCAGCCAGAACCCTGTAGGGACAGGACCCTTTCGTTTCGATTCCAGGAAAAGAGGCGCCGAAATAGTACTGACATCCAACCGCAGCTACTGGGGACCGGTGCCCGAAATAGAGCGCCTCCGCTTTCGACTGGTGGAAGACTGGGGAAAAGCGCTCACGGATCTCAAACGGGGTGAATTGGACATTCTCCCGGAAATGATCCGTCAGCATTACCCCGACCAGATCACCCCGAGAGTGAAACGAGATTTCAACGAAGTGAAATTCGCCACGCCGGGTTTTTCATACATAATTTGGAACACTCGCCATCCCATGCTCCGGGACTTCCGGGTCCGCCGGGCATTTACCATGCTTACCGACCGAAAGAGACTTGTAAAAGAGGTTCACAACGGCCTGGCTCGTACAATCGCCGGGCCTTACTGGAGACCTTCCGGCCTTGGGGATCCGAAACTCGAACCGTGGCCGTACGACCCCATTGAGGCTCGGAACCTGCTCGACAAGGCCGGCTGGCGCGACCGGACCGGAGACAAGTTACGCGACAAGGACGGGGAACCCATGCGCATCGTGTTGATGCAGCCTATCGGAGCGGACGTGCTTACAGACGAATTGAAAATCCTTTCCGCTGAATTCGCTAAAAGCGGCGTTGAACTGGTGAGTGTTCCAACCGATTGGCCCATGATGCAAAGACGGCTCCAAGCGGGTCGATTCATGGCCGCTGCCTTGCAATGGGCGGGTCGACCGGCCGAAGACTTTTCGCCCTTGTTTCATTCAACCGGTAGAATGAACTTCGGCGTGATCGCCAACCTCATGCTGGACAGGCTTATCATTCAACTCAGGGTCACGCGCAACAGAAACGAGCGAGGGCCTAGATCTGCTCAAATCGAAAGGATTTTACACTCGTACCAGCCCGCTACTTTTCTCCATGGTCCCGTTCACGTAGCCCTGGTTCACAAACGGCTGTCCAATGTAATCCTCGGTCCGGACTGGTTCGACTTCGCATCCATGAAAGTCGATGTGGTCGTTCCTGATAAAGAAATCTCTCAACCCGATGGATTTCCGGTTGAGTAGATCCTTTTTACAACCCAGCCGTCTATTCTTTTCGTACAAAAAAAATGTTTGGGATATTCGGGAAAAAGAGTGCATTCTTGACTACTGAAATTGCCACACCAAAAGATATCCACTTGTGGAAAAAATTGCCGGAGAGATCCGGGAGAAAAGGAGTTGCCATGAAAAGAAAACCAACAGTGGGGCGAGCGCCGTACGAACGATTCACAATATGGCTGTTCGCTGCAACGATCCTTGCGGCCGCGGCCGGTTGCCGGGTCGGCGACACGTACACAGCAAAAGATTTCAGAACCGCGCCGGTTCAATCCGACCTTAAAATCACCAGGGTCGTGCTGTATCAAAACGGTGTGGGTTACTTCGAGCGAAGGGGACGCGTAGAAGGAAACCAATTGCACCTCAGGATCCGCCCCGACCAGGTCAAAGATGTACTCAAATCCTTGACGATCGTGGATTTCAAGGGAGGACGAGCCACCACGATTTCCCTGCCTGCTGAAAAAGAAGCCGTAGAGGCATTGTCCGAGCTTCCGCAGCAGGTCCAGGACTCCGGCGGCTTGTTGGCTATTGCTCATGCTTTCAGGGGGGCGACCGCGGTGGTAACCACCGATTCGGGCACAACAGCGGGCCGTATAGTGGGCGTGGAGAACATGGGCAACGAAGAAAACCCGGATTGGAGGCTTTCGCTCATGGGAAAAAACGGTGTGCTGACGAATCACCGGATGACGAAGATCAAATCCATGCGCATCATGGACCAATCCCTCACTCTCGGGCTCTCCAAAAGCCTGGACACAGCTTTGAACAAGGGTCAGTGGAAACCGGTAACCCTCACCATCACGCTTTCCGGCAAGGGCCCCCACGATCTCGTGGTGAGTTACGTGGTTCCAATGCCTACATGGAAACCCGCCTACCGACTCATCGTGGGAGAACAAGGCGGCGATGTGCTGCTTCAGGGATGGACAGTGGTGGACAACCTTTCGGGCGAATCCTGGGAAAACGTGGACCTGAGTCTCACCGCGGGCACGCCCCTGGCGTTCGTATACGACCTTTATTCGCCCAGAACAATGCGTCGCCCCGACCTGACGCCTTCGAAGCACGAAATGGCCGAAGCGCCTCCCGCTCCGGTGGACGCGACTGCCGGGGAAATGGAAGAAGAACCCGCTTTTGCGAGGGAACAAGCGCCGCGGGGAGGTGCATTGAGATCCCGCCGAGCTCGTCCTCCGTCCCCACGGTCCGAGGTCTCGGCTCCCATGGAGGATTTCAGTGTCATGGATGACCGACGAGTCCATCGGCCCAAGGTCAGCATGGCCGACATGGAGCAAAGCTTCCAAAACATCGTTTCAGGAACCACGGTGGGAAGCCTTTTCAGGTATGACATCGATGAAAGAGTCACGGTGCCCGACCGGGACTCCGCGCTTGTTTCCATCATAAACAAAAGGGTTTCGGGAGATGACGTGCTTTATCATGTCGTGGGATCCGGGAGGCCCAATCCTTACCGCGCTGTGAAATTTGCCAACAAAACGGGATACGTGCTTGAAAGAGGCCCGGTCGCAATATACCGCGCTGGAGCGTTCGTGGGCGAAGCCCTGGGAGGCAGGGTGGAAAAAAATGCAACGGCATTTGTTCCCTACGCAGTCGAAGGCAGAGCCGTGATTCACCTCTCGAGCCACATGGAAGACGAGGGCGTCGAGCTGGTAAAAATCGAAAACGGATACATCACGGTATCCACCCAGAGCGTCACGCATTTCAAATACAAGGTGGCCAACCGCACGGACGAAAAAATCACTCTGTATGTATCCCGGCAGAGACGAAGCGGCTGGGAAGTCATAGAGCCCAAAAACGCAATTATGGAAAAAGACGTCTACCACGCCCCGATTCGATTGGCCGCGTCCGGAACCACGGAGTTCACCGTCAAAGAGGCGACTCCCGTTCGCCGCAGGTATACCATCTTCAACGAACAGGGTAGACGTGCAGTGGCCCTGTTTTTAAAGGGATCCCATATTCCGGAAAAACTGGCCGGACAACTTCGGGAAGTATTGAAGCTATGGCGGGAAATATCGGATATCGACACACAAATGTCGACACTCAGGAAATCAATGGACATGATTCGCCGCAGAACAAACGATATCCGCCAGAACCTGAAGGTACTGGGTCCGAAAGGCAACGCGGACCTTCGACGAACACTCTTGAAATCCATGGAAGCCGAAGAAAAGAACCTCAACGAACTGAACGGAAAATGGGTGAAACTTAACATGGCACGGGGCGACCTGGAGCAACGGTTGCAGGTCCTGGTCAGAATGGTGAGTTTCGATAAGGAATAATCTTCTCTTAGATCGTTCCCATCCCGAAACCCCTCCCGGCTCCTCGGTCCGGGGTTTTGTGATGGGAACTGGATCGGAAGCTTTTCCCGCGACCTGATTCCTACAAAATACCGTCTATCAATTTCTGAAAAGTCTCGAGCGGCGCGGCGCCTTCGATTTTGCGCCCGTTTACAAAAAACGTGGGAGTGCCCTCAATACCCCGCTCAGCCCCGACAGCCATTTCCCTGCGGACGCGTTTTGCATATTTTCCTTTTTTCAGCTCCTGCTCGAATTTTTTCACATCCAGTCTCAATCTTTTTGCATACCTGATCAAATCCTCGCGTCCATGGGCCCGGGGATTATCGTAAAGCAAGTCATGCATGGGCCAGAACTTTCCCTGCGCCTGAGCCGCCAACGCTGCCTGCGACGCTAGAAAAGAATCCGTGTAAAGACTCGGAATCGGAGTCTGGTAATACAAAACCTTTATTTTTCGTCCGTACTTTTCCAGAAGGTGGTGCATCACCTGAGCGCCGACCCTGCAGAAAGGACAAGCAAAGTCGGAAAAAACCTCTATTCTCACCTTTGCATTCCGGCCGCCGATCCAGGGAATGCCTTCCCCGGTCTCACCGGTATCCACTTTTGAAGCGATTTTAACCCCCATAGAAAACAATCCATCGTCCAGGCCATCCTCTTCCTCCTCTTGTTCATCCTCACCACCCCGCATTCCCATATCCCCTTCCGGGCCTGTAGATTCTTCTTCTCCCTCTTTCCGGACAGCGTCTTCCCTGCCGGTTTCGGAAACAGTGCGTTCGTCCTTCACCCGCTCCGCACCGTCTCCGTCCCGGCCTTCGGGCACCGTGGAACGTGCCTGTCCCGAACCCGCCCAGGGGCTGATTTCGCAACCCACAAGCACAGGACCCCAAATAAGTGTCAACACCATCAAAAGGGCAAATCTTTTTGCCTCCCATGAAACCTGCCTACAAATCTTACCAAGCACCATTTTCATTCCTCGAATTTCAATACGATCATCCAAAAACATAAAGATGATTGTTCAACGATCCCGACTGACTCAGTCCGAGAGCAAAGCGCCTACTGCACCTCCTCCAAACATCAACAAGGTTTTGAGGTCCCGGTCATTGAACATGAGTTGCGCTCCCACAAAATAGTCCCTTCCCACCCCGGCCCCCAGAGCGCCTTCGCTGTTTAGAACGTCGTCGACACCGGCAACAAGAGAAAACCTCTTGTAGAAATTCCAGGTCAACGAAAACTTCAAGCGGGGGTAATCATTGGCTGAAAAATCAAAAAGATCCGCGGTGACAATCAGGTTGTCGTTCAAAAAATGCAAATCCGTTCCAATGCCGCCCCAGTTCTCCTTTATGCCGAACCGGAATGTCGCAAAATCCACCCTTTTTGCAAACATGAACGAAAACCTGAACTTGCTCTCCAAAGTCTTGGTGGCGGTATGACTCACCACCGGGCCGTCCCAACCTCCTTCGCGCACGATCACCTCTTCGGTCTGCGTGCGACCCCTGGGATCATCGATCAGTTCGATCAGGTAATACTTGTCCGCTCTCGGCTGCAAGCGGATAGCGACATAGGTTTTGAGCGATCTGGCCATGACGTTGTATTCCGAACGTAATCCCACGATCGTCTGGAGCCTGGATATACCCGATACGAATTCCTTTACATCATGCACGGTCTCTTTCAGATTTTCGACTATCGTATCGTCGGTAAGGAATTTGCCGACATTGCCCTCTCCTTCGGCCACCATTCCCGTCACCTTCCGAATATCCTGCGTAATCTCCTTTACATCCTTTCCGATTTGCGGCCCTTCGCCCAGCGTCCTGTCCAACTTGTCTATCGCTCCGTCCAACCGATCCAAAGTTTCCCGCAACCGGGAACCGGTTGCCGCCACCTCCCCTTTTCCGGTAGTCAACAAATCCTTAACGTCTCCCGTAAGATGGCGGGCCTGATCCGATACAACGCGTATGTTCGTTATGATCCGCCTCACATCCGCGGGTATCGGTCCGGAAATCTCCTTAAAGTCCTTTGCAATAGAATCCGCCCTCTCGATCAGGCGGTTGAGCGATTCGCTGTTCAAGGCAATGGCTGTCTTTGCAGTATCCACGGTCTCGCTCAATGACCCCTTAACCAGTTTTTTCAACTCCGTCACCAGCTTGCGCACTTCGGGAGTGGTATCTGTAAGCTCCTGCATAAGAGCCTCCATGGATACCGCCTCGTGCACGCATTTGATTTGGGATCCATCCTTGAGCCTGGCGTTCTTGATAGGCGGACCGCCGGGATTATCAGGATCCGGAGAAGTGGGAGTACCCGGATCTATCTCGAGCTGAAACTCCCCCATCAAAGAAACGGATTTTTTGTATATGCACGCGTTCGAATACAGGGTGTATTTGTCCTGAATGAATATATATACACCAGCCTTGTTTCCAATCAGCTTGCGCTGAGTTATCTGCCCCACGCGGAGCCCTGCAATCACGACCCTGGATTTCTCGGCCAGTCCCGAGGCATCACTGAACTTGGCATAAACAGTATAGCCTCCCCTGCCGCTTACACCTTCATATACCCGCTTGAACCCCCAGTACCCCAAAGCGGCTATCAAGACTACCACAACACCTACTTTGATTCCTGCTCTCCACTCTTTCATCTCAATGCAGCCTCGTCTACCGGCGCGGAAACTCTCCTCGACGCTTTTGCTTGAACGCCCGCGGTTTCAAGAAATTCCTGTAAAACCCCGACATCAAGGTTGCGTATCTCTTCGGACGTTCCATCAGCCACTATTCTTCCTCCATCCAGCATGGCAATCTTGTCGCCGATACGAAAGGTGGATGCCATATCGTGGCTTATCACAACCGAGGTAACCCCAAGTCGATTCGAAATATCGGCAATCATGTCATCAACGTTTTTCGTGGCCACAGGGTCCAACCCGGTGGTCGGCTCGTCATAAATAATAATCTCCGGTTCCAGGACAATCGCACGCGCCAAACCGACCCGCTTCCTCATCCCGCCCGAAAGCTCGGAAGGAAGCTTCTTCTCTATGTTGTACAAACCGAGCGCTTGAAGCTTCGAGACAACGATCTCCTTTATCTCCTTTTTGCCCTTATTCGTGTGTTCTTTCAAGGGAAACGCAACGTTTTCCTCGACCGTCATCGAATCAAACAGAGCAGCGTATTGAAACAACATCCCAAACTTCCGCCTCACCTCGTTCAACTGGTGATCCTTGAGCGGCACGATATCCACTCCGTCCACCCAAATTCTCCCCTCATCAGGTTTCAACAATCCAATCATGTGTTTGAGAAAAACGGATTTTCCCTGACCCGACCCGCCGATAATTATATTGATCTTGTGCCGTTCAATGTCCAAGTCCACTCCCCTCAGAACATTGTGCGGACCGAAACTCTTTTTCAAGCCTCTCACCCGGATCTGGTATTTGTCGTTCACATCTCCTTGAAATCCATCCACCCCGCCTCCGGCGGACCCGCTTTTATTCGGTGTTCGTTTTTTTCGTAATGATACCATCTTACAATCACCAAAGATCACGAAACATCCGGCAGGTTGAAACCGGAGCGCAAACCGCACCAAGCACCATGCATGCGCGCCGTGAAAAGCACCTGAGTATTCGGCAGAACAACGGAGGCACGGTTTCCGTTCGGCGCTGAACCTCTCAGTTTTCTACCACAAACAGTATATCCGTGACAAAATAATCCAGAACCAGGATGGAAACGCACGATTGAACAACGGCCTTGGTGGTTGCGATACCAACTCCCTGAGCTCCGCCCTTGGCGTTGTACCCTTGGTAGCAACCGATACTGCTTACCGCGAGGCCGAACACCGCGGCCTTCACCAGGCCCTGTACAATGTCTTCCGCGTCCAGGTACCACTCTATATTGGAAATAAAACTGCCCGCGTCCACGTGCATTAGAACAACCGCCACCACGTATGCTCCCACAATACCCACGAAGGCAAAGACCAAGGTCAAAAGAGGAAGCATAATCACCGAGGCCACAATACGGGGACAAACCAGGTACTGGATGGGGTTTACCGACATGGTGTGCAAAGCATCGATCTGCTCGGTTATCCGCATGGATCCGAGTTCCGTGGCCATGGCTGAAACCGCCCGGGCAGTGAGCATAACCGCGGCCAAAACCGGCGCCAGTTCACGGCAAAGAGCTATGGCTACAGTGGATCCGATCAGTCCCTCGGCCTGTATCATCCGAAACACCGACACGGTCTGCAAACTGAAAGCCGCTCCCACGAACACCCCTACCAGTACCACAATTCCCAGGGAATCCACCCCAACCATCTCCAACGCACGCAAGTATTCTCTCCATCGAAACGGTCTTCTCACAAGCCAAAACATCGCCCGGCCCAACATGATCACCGTGTTGCCGATTTCCTCCAACAGGCCCATGGGTGAAGACAGGATGTAGTCCGATAACCTGACCAGCTTCCCGGGTTTCTCATCAATTTTTTCTGCCGAATCACTCATCTGCAACCGTTAAGAATTAAACATCACTGCGCTTCAAAGCTGAAAAATTTCTTTATCTTCGAAATCAATGATTTGTGATCTTCCTGCACTGTATCCTTGACGTCATCCTGCGAAACACCCTCGGACACCTCCCGCATCTTCCGCCTTTTGGCCAGGTTTCTTCCAATGGCTTCAATCAAGTTCTCGTTTGCGGATATTATCTTACTGAACGCCTGCTTGTCGATAACATAGAGTTCCGTGTCTTTTGCAGCCATGATGGTAGCCGAGCGTCTTTCCCCGGTCATCAGAGAGTGTTCGCCGAAATAATCATACCTGCCTAAAACTCCCACTCTCTTATTTGCACCACCCGGTTCCGAGGACACCATGACTTCCACTTCACCGGAACCCACTATATAAAAACACGAACCGTCTTCTCCCTGCCGGATAACCGGTTCTCCCTCAGCGTAAAACTCGCTCGTTACCTCTTCGGTCAATGTATCCAATTCCTCGGAGGACAACGGCTCCAGAAACGGGACTCTGTCAAGGACCGCTCGTATTTCACTCCTCTTCTCTTCCACAGCCATTTCCTTTTCATTCATCGGAATATTTCGGACGTTCAAATCCCGGATCGGAAACGGTATGGACAATCCGTCGCGCCTGAACTGGTACCACATACGGGTTCTTACATCACTTGCAATGATTTCCTTTCTCTTGAAATCCTCGATAAAAAAATAGATTTTATACAAGATTGAATATGCATCGTAACTCTCCAGGCCGATAAACGGTGCCGGATCCTTGAGCACTCCGTCCACCCCGTCGAGCGCTCTCATGATCGACGCCCGGACATAATTCGGCGGAGCCTCGTAACGCATTCCAATCGTTATTTTTCTCCGGTGCACTCGGGTCGGCACACTGAAGTTGATCACTGCTGAACGCGTAATCAGGTTGTTGGGTATGATAACGATATCCCGGTGCAACGTCTGAATCTTCGTAGACCGCCAGTTCAACTCCATGATCTTTCCCACCTGCTCGTCGAATTGAACCCAGTGACCAACCTTAAAAGGCTTTTCCAACTGTATGGCCAAGCCACTGAGCAGACTGGAAAGCAAATCCTGCAGCGCGAAACCGATGACCGCGGTCAACACCGCGGATGTCGCCACTATGGAAGTAACATTCACACCGGCCTGCCCCAACACTACGATCACCAGCAGGCTATACACAAATATGATAATGATGTCGCGAAGAATCGCGGGCACGGAAACTTTCCTGTAACGCCCCAGAAAAATATCGAAAACCACGACCGAAATCGACACCACTATGGCCAGCGATAATATGAACAGCGACAGCAGGTACAAGAACTTGTACACCGCGGGCCAATAAATTTTTGCAAGGAGGGCGAGCGCGAAAAGCACGATATACAAGAAAAAAATCCTTGCAGGATTCTTCAGCCTCCCTCCCAAGCTGTCGCCCCTGAATTTGAACCTGGCGATACTGATGACTGCGAGAAATATCGCGGCCGCAACGAGGCCGGGCAAAACGGGATCCAAAGCTGCCCAAAGCTTGTTCAAAAAATCCATTCCACTAAAATCTTTCCTTTCGAGCCCATGCAACCACCGTAACCAATCATGGCGAGGAAGAGTAAAAGGAAAACAAAATTATTTCAATAGGCTCCATGCGAAACCAAACCCATAAACCAACCTACGATCACCCATGCTCCATCCTTTTAATCCACCGTTCGGCTAGAACCGTGGCGGACCGGTCTCCGGGTGTTACGCGAATCCTGCGAGCTGAGAAACCTCTGTTTTCCATGTAGTCCACATTTACTCTAAGAATATTAGGGGGCATGAAAGCCTCGAACTTGTCAAACCATTCCACCGCTGCCACACCATTTCCCGCAAGGTATTCATCCAACCCCAATTCGTACAATTCGTCTTCATCTCCTATCCTGTACAAATCGATATGATAGAAAGGAATCCTGCCCTGATATTCATTGATCAGGGTAAAAGTAGGACTGCAAACGTAATCCTTTTCACCAACGCCGAGACCGAGCGCCAGGCCCTGGGCAAAAACAGTCTTTCCCGCGCCGAGGTCTCCGATCAATGCAACAACATCACCCGGGCGGACTACCTCGCCCAGAAAAAAAGCCATCCTCCTGGTTTCCGTTTCTTTGCGGCAGATCATTTCATGCATGGAACAAACTTTTTCTGACTATCGCGGTGGCGCATGCAATGACTGATATGAGCAGCAGTGGCTCCATCATCTTTTTTGCATGCAATTACAACTAATTGCAGCCCATACCTCGAAACTAGTTGAAGTCGTGGATTTTCCACTGGCCGTCTTCCTCGACAAAATCTATGTAATGCCGGGAATCGTATTGAAACCTGACCCTTTTTCCACGCTGTTCCACGGGCCGGTCCAGGTTCGCTTTCAATCGCTCCAATCTATCAAAAATGGCCTGCAGAAGCGCCTTGCGGCGCTTGCTGCTCAGTAGATTCAAAAACGTATTGAAATCCTTTTGTTCTACAGCTCTTATCAGCGCAAGGACGGCGCTCTTGGGACCCGCGCCGGCAAAATCCGTCCCGTCACCACCCTTCATCCTCCACTCGCTTTTTCCCTGATCCCATACGAGATCCGTTTTCCGTCCTGTCTTGAATCTCAGCCGGGCCTCGACAGATAATTTCTCGTCATCTTGCATGGATTCCCTTGCAATGCCCACGTGTTCCAGCATTTCCTCACGGTAGGCCTTCCACCGTTTCCCATACTCTTCTCTTGAAACCTTCTTCTTGTACTCCTCCCCCATCAATGAATAAGCAGCATCAGGGTCATCCGCTTCAACCGCCCGCAGGTAAGCCGATAGAGTATCGGTTCCAGGATTCTTGACCGTCGCGGCGGAACAACCAACAATAAACAGCACCGCCGAAAAAATGAATGTGTCGGCTAAGAATTTCATATTGCGCCTCCGGTTTTCGCAGCGCCGAAGGCGCAAGCGAAATACTTTCGGAAAAAAACCTTCCCACTCTTAAGAGGAAGAATCAAAAGCTTTTGAGCTACCGCCGTAAACTCGGCTGTAAAACCCGGTCATAATAGATGAGCGTTCGAACAACGGTCAAGCTTGCGTTCAGCATCACTGAATCTCTATTCTCACGGTTTCAATCGACCTATCGGATACTTCCAACACCTCGATGACAACCCCGTCGACTAAAAGGCGCACTCCCGAGGCCGGCATTCGCCTAAGCCGCTCCAGCACCAAGCCGGCAAGAGTGTCATAGTCCTCGCCCTCAGGAAGCTTCAATCCCAGTTTCTTGTTCAGCCTTTCCACGGTGATCCTGGCTTCCACCCGGTAACGTCCCGTCCCCTCGGGCTTGATCTTGAAAAGGTCGGTATCGTATTCATCATCGATCTCACCGACTATCTCCTCCAAGGCGTCTTCCAAAGTTACAACCCCCTCGGCTCCGCCGTATTCGTTTACCACAACCACCATCCTCAGGTCTTCCTCCTTGAGATACTTCACAAGATCCAAGACAGGCTGACTCTCGGGGATAAACCTCGGAGGATGCATCAGGGATCGTATGGTTTGCCTGGCCGGATCCACGTCTATCAGGTCAAATGCCTGCACGATTCCGACTATATTGTCCACACGCCCTTCATACACGGGAATCCTGGTATGCCTCTTTTCCCTGATGAGTTGTATTACTGAATAGACCGATTCATCCACGGAAACGGAACACACTTCGCTCAGCGGCAGCATGGCATCTTCGGCTTCCCTGTCATCGGCATCCAACACTTTGGATATCATCTCCGCCTCGCCCGCGGTAATCTCGCCTTCCCGGTGTGAATCAACCGTTTCAATTATGGTTTGTAGTTCCTCGCGGGTCACCGGTGTCTTGTCCCCCTCTATTCTCAAAATCTTTCTTGCCAACCCCGAAACCCCGCTCAGCAAAACCAGGATCGGAAAAAACAACCATCTGAAAAAGATCAGGGGATAAACAAGCCGGGTCGCAAGGTAGTCAGCGTTTTGCTGAAAAAGCGACTTCGGTATCACCTCTCCGAAAAAAAGAAGCAACGGAGACAAAATTGCCAGAGCGTATAGTTCAGCATAGTCAGGACGCACATCCAAGAAATACAGGGTGACAGTCACGGTTGACGTGACAACAGCCAGGTTGGTTCCCACCAAGGTGGTGGACAAAAACTTACCCGGATCTTGGAGCATTTTCAACGCAAGCCGCGCCCCCCGGTTTCCTCCGTTTGCCAGATTTCGAAGGCCCAGCCGATCCGCGGACACCACGGCGATTTCCGAACCGGAGAAAAAACCCTCCACCAGAATGCAGCAGGCTACCACCAAGATCACAATTGCAGGGCTCATCCTTCGCTCTCCTCCTGCCCGTCCCCGGACCCTTTGTGTTCTGTTTCCTGCTGCTGTTCCTTCTTTTCTTCTTCTTCTCTTTCTTCTTCTCGTTCCCCTTCTGCTGCTGCCGCGTATTCTTCTTTCAGGCCGAAAGCGGCCGCTTTACTTACAACTGACTCCCGTTGTGAAGAACCTTCATTTTCATCGTGTGAAAGCTCTCCAAACAGCTCGTTTAGAAGGTCTTCCATTGTAACAACACCGGCCATTTCGCCATACTCGTCGACAACGATTCCGATATGTATTCTCCTGTCCCTGAATTCCTTGAAAAGACGGGAGAGCTTTGTCGTCTTGGGAACAAAGAAAGGCCGCCTGAGAAGCGATTTGAGGGATTTGCCCGAAAGCTCCAAAACCTGCCCGAACCCCACGAGATCCTTTGCATAGAGCACACCGACAATATGTCCGCGCCTGCCCTTGTATACCGGAACTCGAGAGTACTTTTTGGATACAACTTCGTTGACAATCCGAGACAGGGGCAAGCTGAAGGAAAGCGCGAAAACATCTTCGGCCCCGGTCATCACGTCTGAAACGGTCATATCACCGAATTCGAAGACATTGAATATGATGTCTTTTTCATCCGGCTCCAACTCCCCGCCCTTGGA
>SLPX01000051.1 GCA_007131745.1 Myxococcales bacterium | reverse complement strand
GTCATGGACAGGCGCAGCCGGAGCCCTCCATCTTTTTGATTTATCTCTTGGTCTTCTTTTTCACAATCTGAAGAAGATGCTTTTGCATCACCATGTTTTGACCGCGAGGAGACGTCTGTTGCAGGGGAATCTGTACGCATGTTCGGACGATCACAGGAACAGAGCATCAACCCTCCCAATGTCAGCAATATTGATTCGACCTGAAGTATTCGCATTGAAAAGAATTAACGATTTCTGTGTGCTTTGTAAATACGAATCCGTGACAACCGGAATCCGGCTTTGGTATATTACCGTCAAGGCGCGCGGCCATCATTGACTGGGTGATTCGCGTATGGGTTCAGCCCGAGGACCTTCGTTGAGGTAGATATGGTAAAATTCGAGTTTCTCGAACTCCGGCCCGATGAACAAGGAACCCCACTCCGAGCCCCCGCCAAGGAATGCTTCGATACGTGGACCCACAGTCCAGAAAGTGCTTCCCGCTTCCCAGTCAGATCGCCTGGACGAACCTCTCTGGTGAGAAAGAATCGGCGAAAAGGAGAACGAGATGTATCCCCCCGCTACAAAATATTTGTCATCGCTGTTATCCAGAAAGGTTCCTGCAATCCGGGCGCCGATTTGAGCAGAAACGACCTGGCCGTTTCCGTCCATGGGAGCGCGAACGAAACCAAAAGCAGGGAAGGCCAACTCCAAGCGGAGACCGCGTCGGGAAATGTCATAGCCGACTCCCGCCTCGAGTGTCGTCGGAACCTGGGGAATGCCCCAGTATGCGGTTTTTCCATTTGTTTTTTTCTTGTTTACCCACGATCCTGAGCGGGCCCATCCGCGTGCAACAACAGCCATGTTCTTGCCTGAGTCGACCACCAGCCCGGTTGTTGCGCCGAAGCCGGCCACACAACCTCCGGAAGCGGGTAAGAGGAACAACAAAAGGAGGAAGTTTTTTTGTAGAGGAGTCATAATTCTCATTATACGAAGTACAGGGAATTTTATGGGGGGGTTTTTTTTGAGAATTACCAACCTCTTCAATCTATCGCGATGTACAGCGAATCGAAATTTTCACTCTGCCTTTGAGTGCGACTCATTCAGCCCCACGAATGTTTTCCTTTGCAATGCGGCCGTTGGGGTAGCTGCGAGCCCGCCTTTCGAGGTGCATCTTAGCGAGCTGGGCAAACATTTGCCTACTTTGACAACAGCGTCGACTGCTTCGTCGAAAGGGATGAACGAGTCAAAACCACCGATTGCGGCTCCGGAAGCCACGAACGCGTGTCCGACCCCGGCCAGGTTTCGACCGTGGCACGGAACTTCGACAGTTCCGCCGATAGGATCGCAGACCAGTCCGATGGTGTTCATCAAGCAAAGGCTTGCAGCGTGAAACACGGTCACCGGCGGGGCCTCAGCCGCATGTGCCATCCCCGCTGCCGCCATGGCGGCCGCTGCACCCGTCTCGACCGCGCAGCCCGAGAGTTCCGCTGCGAAGGTTCCCCTGATACCTATTATCGCGCCGATGACTCCGGCTGTTTTCAGCGCTTCGACTATGCTCTCCATGGTATGTCCGGTCTGCTTCAAACTGTACAGGCAGCCCGGCAGTATTCCAGCGCTCCCTCCTGTGGGGCACGCGACCACCAGGCCGTGCATCGCGCTGGTCTCCATGACAGCCAGGGCTCCGCTTATTGCATGGTGAAGAGGCTCGCCGATCAGCTTCCCCGCTGATCGGGAGTTGAAAATCTTGAAGGCCGTGGGTCTTAGGATCTTGAATCCGACCTCTTCGGATCTTTGCGCCAGCCCTTCTTCCACCTTGGTAATCAGGGAGCGAGCCAGCTCTTCAAACATCGTGTCCACGCTGTGGACATCCACTCCCAATATTCGGGATTCGTATTGGACAGCGATCTCGGGAAGAGTGTACAGCCGGCAAAGCGAGAGCACATCTTCGCCGGAGCTGAACAAAGGTTTCTCCCCGGTTGTCGGCAGGCTTGTCGGCGCCGCTTCACGAACTCTGACGATACTATCCAAGAGGCTGAGTTGTGCACGCTCATTGACACTGAGATTTCGCAGGGTGCGAAACGCCCACAATTTCTTTGCTCCATCCAAATCTTCCCCCGAGTCGACTAGTATGTCCCAGGCCCGCAGACAGCCCAGGATTTCATGGCTTGTCGAAGCCTCGGTGCATTCCACGACGAGGCTGAACGCTTGACCGTCAATCTCCACCGGGCTTGAGTTGCACTCTATAATCTGAAATGCGCCGCCTCCTGTGGAGACGGCCAGGTATCGGTCGGTCCGCTCCACTGAGCCTTCTTTGCAGGTGAGCCGAATTTCGACGAGATTGGGATGTCCATCGGGGGCGAGCGAGGCAACTTCTGTCCGAAAACGGAAAGGTGGATTCGGTGACTCGAGGATACGCAGGCCATCCAGGTACGCCGAAGAGCGATGGTCGATTCCCATGAAACCCGCGGCAAACCCTTCGTCCGAGCCTTGATCGATGTGAACATGCGCGAACGACCCGTCGGGGTCGAAGCGGACCACGGCATCGCACAGGATCTCATTATTTGATAGCGAAAGCTGTTTGCAGGTCAACGCGATTGCATAGGGAGCCGCGGAGTGAGAGCTTGAAGGACCGCGCATGAGCGGACCCAAGACGTCATTGAAAATACTGCAGCTTTTCGCTTTAAGAGTTGCTTCTTCCGACATGAACTCTTCCTTTTCCTTGCATATTCAAGGTGATTGCCTTGCAAGGTTCCGAAATAGACGAATATGCCCAAAGACTGCCTTTGTCATTGTTCAATTGCAAGCTGTTGCAAGTTGCATCCTCTGACCTGATCGGAATTCCGGGAGTTCACTCGAATATTTAAAGGCTGATGCGTTCAAAGCCATGGGGGAAAATGGTCATGACGAACCTGCTGAATGCAAGAACCACTTGACTTTCCATAACGATGTAATAACAATGTAATTACATTGGGTGGTAAAGGAGAAGTATGATGAGAGCGCGTGTAATAAAAATCGGCAATTCTCAAGGCTTGCGTATTCCAAAACCTATCCTCGATCAAACCGGCATTATCGATGACGTGGAAATCCAGGTTGAAAAAGACAAAATAATTATTCGACCTGTTGAGGGTGTTCGTGAGGGTTGGGACGATGCGTTCAAAGCTATGGGGGAAAATGGTCATGACGAACCTGTCATTGACGATAACCTTTCGCATTCATGGGATGAAGCAGAATGGCAATGGTAGTCAAGCGTTTTGACGTTTTTCTGGTAAATCTTGACCCTACCGTCGGGTCGGAAATTCAAAAGACCAGACCTTGTTTGGTGATATCGCCCGATGAAATGAATCGTAACATACAAACTGTGATAATCGCCCCGATGACGACTGCCCGAAAAGAATATCCCACTCGGGTTTCCTGCACTTTTCAAAAAAAGAAAGGGCAAATTGTCCTGGATCAGATACGAACAATAGACAAAGCACGGCTTGTAAAGAAAATCGGTGCCATTGGCGCAAAAGATCAATCGGAAGTTGTTTCGATACTTCAAAGAATGTTCGCGTTTTGATATCAGGCCCCTGCTGCTATGATGTTGCGTCAAGGCTTAGCAAGAGATCAGGGAGGGGGGCACCGGCTACCACAACCCTCGGAGCAGAGGTCGCCACTACAAAGGATCCATGGGTCCTGGATTGGCGCAAAAACAACGCGTTGAAAATCGCATCAGAGTTGACAAACAACGCGTTGTTTTTTACAATTTCACTATGGAACGGTCTGCTGCATCTGATCTTTTGAACTGGATCAAATCTTCCGGGCGAAAACCACTGGTTCTTCGCGGTGCGCGCCAGGTGGGTAAGACTTGGCTTGTTCGTGACCTCGTCCGGCGCGTGGACCTCAAGCTCATTGAACTCAACTTCGAGTACGATCCCGCCTGGGCCGATTGTTTTGTGGACAACTCTCCGAAAAGGATTCTGGAACGGGTCGGGATGAGGCTTGGTTACCGGTTGGAACCAACTTCGATCTTGTTGTTTCTCGATGAGATCCAGGCTTTTGGAGCAGGGTTTGCCAAGCTGAGGTGGTTTGCAGAAAAGCTTCCCGAACTGCCGGTTGTGGCCGCCGGATCGCTGCTGGATTTTGCTCTTAGCGAACACGACTTCAGCATGCCCGTGGGCCGCGTCGGCTTTTACAACCTCAATCCGCTGGGCTTTGATGAGTTTCTCTTTGCACATGGACAGGATTTGCTGCTGGAGCGGCTGTCTGAATGGCGTCCTGCCTCAACTTTGGAGTCTGTGGTTCACGAACAGGGTGCCCTTTGGATGGAGCGCTTCGCCATGACCGGCGGTATGCCGTGGATAGCTTCTTTGGATGTAGAGGGGAGGACGAGCGAGTCGATCCGCTCAGCGCAGCGGCAGTTAATGGCGACGTATCGGGCGGATTTTTCCAAATACTCGGGAAGGATGTCCGCTGACATGCTCGACAAGGTGCTGCGCGCAGTCGCTCATCAACTTGGCGGGAAGTTCGTCTTCTCCAAGGTCGCTGCAAACACCGTCCACCGGCAGGTGAAGGCTGCTTTGGAGTTGCTTGTAAAGGCAAGGATTTGCCAGAATGTTACCTTTTCGGCCGGAAACGGTATTCCGTTGGCGGCCGAAGCCAAAGACAAATTCCGCAAAGTGGGGCTCCTCGATGTCGGGCTACTGCATGCTCTCGTGGATACGCCCGCAACCCCAACTTTTCCCCGGCTCGACGAGCTCGTCCCTGCGCTACGGTCGAAAATATCCGAACAGCTCACTGTGCAGCAGCTCCGCCACCTCGGCGCCCACGATGGGGATCCGTCGGAACTCTTCTATTGGCAACGGGAAGGCGGACGTCCGGGCGAGATCGATCATCTCGTTGAAATGCATGGGCGCATCATTCCTCTTGAGCTAAAGTCCGGTTCCGCGGGAAGCATGAAGAGCCTACACCAGTTTGTCTTCGACAAGCGGCTCGATTTGGCGGTCCGCATTGACGCCAACCCGCCCAGCGTCATGACGGTTGATGTCAAGACGACCCTGGGGGATGGAGTGCGCTATCGACTTCTCAGTCTTCCGCAGTACTTATTGTTCAACCTGAAAGTCATCCTGGCCGGGTTGTGAGAGATGTTATATGTTGCACAGATTAAGCGGAAGTTGTTTCGATACTTCAAAGAGTGTTCGCGTTTTGATTACGCAGATCGACCGGCGGTCTCCAAAGGTGGGAGCGTGTACGTAAAGCGTAACAGCTATTTCAAAAATGGAAAGCTGATACCCCGTAATAAAAGGGGATTCAGAACATCGGCAATTGCAGCTTGCAGGCCGGCCACCGGCCTAAACTATGGAGACGACGCCCGGCAAACAAAAACCTGCTTGGCCGGTGAGTGAAAAAACTTTTTCCAATAATCGGCTCAGTAATTGCTCATTCGAGCCGACATTACGAAAACGGGATCGGACCGAATGGCGAATGGAGAAGAATGAGAGAATTGGAGAGTGAGATGTAAAAGTTTGTAACGATCAGGATGGAACAAATATTCGGTTGCAGGGTTTATGGTTTCGGATTATAAAATTTGGCAGCGATGCGTTTTTAAGAAATTGAATGTATGTCGGACATGTCTGGTTACTCGTTAAGATGAATTTTTGCCCGAGGAAAAAGAGAGTCAAAAAGATCTTGAGCGCTGGTCTTGTAGCCCTTTTAGGGGTTCGGATCATCTCGGTTTTTCTTCACTTTTCCTCTGTCACGCATGTGGTCAATCACGAGAGCGGTCATCGTCAGGGGATTCATGGATGCAACAAGGAAAACGATGATCAGTACGGTCGGATAATCGGGGAATCCTTGCGGGTGAATTCACTCGGCCCGCATGCTGTTTTCGACACCGTGGCCTGGATTGAATCCAGGGACGGACACGGGTCTTTTAACACTCATTACTGTCATTTCGAGGATTGTCTTACCGAACAGTACGAAAATAAATCCCGGTATTTCATCTTCGGAGTTGTCGACTCTTTGGACCTCGAGGTGGTGTCGGATTCAGGAAGGATGTTCGCATCTTCGAAAATTTTCCTGTTCACCGCGCCCAAAAACTCACCTCCTGTTTGAGCCTTCGTGTTTTCGCTGCTGATCAATTTGATGAGCAGCAGCGGAAAATTTTTTTGGAAGAACAAATTACATCCTAGTGAATGGAGCGCACGCGGAGTTGTGTGATCACCCGTGGTGTTGTGTCGACGCGTTGTCGTGTTGTCGGTCCACATGGGGAGCGCTGTTTTTTCGCATTTCGCGTAACAGTGCCTGGGCGCTTTGTGCGTGCCGGCTGAATGTCCGGGTCAGGTATGACCAAAAAATTAGAGAGGAAAAAGGAGAAAAAAGATGAAAAAAGTCGTAAAAGATCTCTTCAAGTCGAATAGCATGGTTGTAATTGCGGTTTTTGGAGTTGTGATGGTTTTAACCGGGGCTGCCGGATGTGGAGATGATTCCTCGAAAGAGAATGGAAATGAAAATGACAACGGTTTCGAGTGTACAGAAGAGAGGGACGGCTGGGAACAATGTGTGGGCGACCGGATCCAATGGTGCCACGTGGTTCACGGGATGGATCCTCATTTTCACTGGGGAACGGACTGTGGCCAGCATGGTTTGAGCTGTGTGGAAACAGATGATCACAAAGCTCATTGCGTTGATATGAATGAGCATTGTGATGAAGGAGATGCTTTTTGTGATCACAACACAGCTCACTACTGCGTGGATGGGCATCTTGCGGAAAAACCTTGCGGGACGTCCAATGTGTGTCGGGAAGAAGGCGGCAAGGCTTTTTGTGAGCCGATCAGCGGGGAGGATTGCGGGGGACATGGATACCTGGAGAATGGAGAATGTGTTTGCGACCGTTTCCACGGGCAGGATCCTGAAGATGCATTGATGTGCGTGGAGGTGAACCCGTTTCCCGAGCAGGCGTGCATCATGTATGCAGAAGATGAAGTTCATAATGAAGAAGCTGCGTCAAGTTTCGACGATGCATTGACCCAGGCGGACCACGCTCATCTGGACGAGATCGTTCAGGCCGTGTTGCCCGCCGGATCGGCCGCGTACCTTCGTTTTCCGGTGCCTGAGTCGGGGGATTACGTGATTTTCCTGGATACAGCGGGAGAGTTGAGCCGGGTTCTGGATGAAACCGGGGAGGAAATTACCTTGGGAGGCGGAACTCCTAACGGGATGTGTCCGGAGGACTGGGTTGAGCATTATCACGTTCATACTCACGTGCATGAGAGGGTGCCGCATGTGATCGAGTTTTCAGAAGGCGAAAACCGAACCGTGACATTGCTGATCCGGTTCAGGGGACACGATCATTAGGGAGTTGACATGAGAAAGAGTAATCAACCAATAGAAGTAGGAAGATCAGAGTGGGCGGGTTTTCTTGTCGGATTGTTTGTTGCGTGGGCGATTCTCTTCGGTGTCCCTCCTTCATGCGGGGACACGGCGGGAGAGCCGGTGGAGTATCGGGTTTTTGTGCGAGGGATGACTTCCGAAAGTGGGAATTCCGGTTCTTTCACCAATCTGCGGGGATGGACGATAACGCTGGATGAGGCTTACGCTGTGGTGGGGCCGATTTATTTCTATTCCAACGAGGCGGTGCCCCTTGCCTATCGAGGTGGCGGCGGGGGCTTTATTAAGAGTGCGATAGCGTGTCCCGCCGATGCACAGTTCGACAAAGGCGAGGTGCTGGGGGAAGTTTTAGAACAGTATGTAGTGGATCTTCTCTCCGATGATTATCTGGACATGGGGGTGCGAAGAGGCGTGGCCGGTACGGTTCGGCTTTTTGAATTGCACCTGCATCCGCCGGGAAGGGTCAACGCGGGCGGGGGTAACGCGGGGGTGGACGTTTTGCGTGGAGAGACAGTGTTTGTGAAGGGAAGAGCGGTGAAAGACGAGGAGACGGTTGAGTTCATCGGTAATTTCAGCATCCCGGATGAGGACACAATGAGAATCGTTCAGCAGATACCTGCTGAAGCTCCTCTTATGAGTGTTGATGGTGGTGAAGCGAGGGTTTATTTGGGTGTCAAGCTGGATGGATGGTTTGCAAACGTGGATTTTTCTTCGCTGACCATGGAAGACGGATCGTCCAGGTTTGTAATCGACGAGGAGAGTCAGGCGTATTTGGCGTTTTTGTCGGGTATGCGATCTCGCTACTCCTATGTTCTTGGAAAGGAGGGAGGTGCTCGATGAAACTTTTTTTACGCGCTTTTTTGTTGTCGCTGTTTTTGTTGCCGGTCGGTTGTATCAGCGAAGATACGGCCGGGAAGGGAGACCTGGCGCTCGTGGTGGGAGGCGGCCGAGCTCTCCAGGTCGGCTTTCCTCATAATGAGGGAAACGTGGAGCTTGCATTCGTGGACGGGTGGAGCATGGAATTTACAAAGTACGTGGTGGTGATTGGTGACGTGGTTTTAAGGGATCCTGCAAGCGGCCGGATCGCGGGGGAGTTTTTGGAGCCGGTGGGTCTGGATTTGAGAGCCGGAGGAGGAGCGGACGCGGATTTGGGGGAGATTTCGGGTTTGCCCGCCAAGAGATTGGATATTGAGTTCAGTTTTTTGGAAGCAACTATGGATGCTGAGAACAGGAATGTAGACCCTGACGACTGGGATCGCATGGTTCGCGATGGGTTATCGTATCTCATCGAGGGGGTCGCGACCAGGGATGGCACGAGTATCCGGTTCAGCCTTGGGCTTTCGGTTGCGGCTCATTACCATGATTGTATAAACGGCATAGATGGGACAAAAGGCATTGCAATTCAGAGCAACAAGACCATTGGGGCTTTTATCTATGCGCACGCGGTCCATCTGTTTTGGGACACCTTGGCCGCGGGCGGAGAAAAACTCAGGTTTGATGCATTTGCCGCGGTCGCGGACGAGGATGGAGTTGTAACCGAAGAAGATCTTGTGCTCCAGGATCTGACTGATCTGCGGGATGCAAACGGGCAACCCTTGAGGGACGCGAACGGCAACAGGGTCTACTACAATGACGGTGGACTCTTGCCGCTGGATTCTTTGAACTTGAGGGCTTTTGTAGAGTATGCGGCCCGCTCGGGAGTGCATTTCAACGGAGTAGGTCTTTGCTTGGTTGAAAGCTTGGAGTAAAAGGTGGAAGGTTCCATTTAGGAAAGATGTTTTTCATGAAACGGGCAAACGCATTTTTGGTTGTGGCGATTTTCGGAGCAGTGGTTTGCAACGGGAGCGCTGTCTCAGCAGGTCGCTCTTTGAGCGAATGGGCCAAGGAGCTGGAATCCCTGCGCAGCCGCATAGATGACGTCGATGGGCGGCTGAGAGCTGAGCAAAGCAGCGGATCCGCGGAAATTGCAACCCTTGTGAGGCGGTTGGGTGAACTCAGGGCACAAGCGGATCGGGAAAGTGTGAGATACAGGGCCGCGGCGGATAGTGTGAAGGAACTCGAACAAAGACTCTCCGAACGGGAAAACAGGGGGGATGTTTTCGTGCCCGTGGTTGAAAACGCGATCGCCGCGTTGAGGGCCGGGATCAGGAACGGATTGCCCTATCGGGTGAAGGATCGTTTGGCCGCTCTTGATGAGATAGCCTCGGATATGAATTCCGGAAGAACCGGGCCGGAAGAATCCGCTTCAAAGTTGTGGCGCTTGGTGGATGATGAACTTCGCCTGACCGAAGAGGTGATGTTGACGAATATTCCGGTTGAGATCCGAAAGGGCGAGGGGCGCAGGATGGTAAGGGTGGTGCGACTGGGCATGACGGCTCTCTACACGGAGTTGGGAAAGGGAAGGTACGGTCGTTTTGTGAGGGGGAATGAAGGGGTATGGATCCATGAAAGGCTGAACCGCGGTGAAGCGGCCGAAGGGGTTGAGAAGCTTTTTTCAGCGCTGGAAAACAACATGTTGGAAGGGGCTTACAATTTGCCCCTTCCTCCGGTGACCCTTCGTGAGGGTGAGCGGGAAGGGGGTGGGGAGTGAAACCGGTGGGTGCTTTTGTGGTTTTTTTCCTGACTTTGACAGCGTTCGGTTCGAATGCTTTCGCAGGGAAACATAACAGGGTTGAAGTGCCCGGGATGAAACAGGCATACCTGAGAGAAAGAGAGTTGCTCAGGGAGGAACTCCGGGGTTTGCAGGAATCCTTGGACCGTTTGCAAAAAGAAAACGCGGAAAAGAAGGCTGATCTGGAAAGACAGATATCCGCGTTGGTCAACGAAACTGCAGCCAGGAGAAGTGCTGCCGAGAGGATGGAAGAGCGCGCAAGGGCCATGAGGCGGAAGTTGGATTCCGGGGATGATGAGTCTCATGTTTTGGATTCGGTGCTGGAAACGGCCGGAGCGTCCTTGCGAAACAGGGGAGTGGAGCTGAGCGGGGAAAGAGACAGGTCCGCAGCGTTGGGCGAGGTTTTTCGAAAAGGCTTACGTTTGTTGCAAAAAATGAGTTCAGTTCACGAGGGCCGGGGAAGCTTTTTTGACGAGCAAGGCCGGGAGGTCGAGGGGAGGATTGTTTTTGTCGGGGGAGTGGCCGCTCTCGGCGCGGGCGATGGTCGGGGTGGAGTATTGGTCCGAGGGCCGGAAGGGGTGTATTCACTCGTGGATGGATCCGCCGCCGGGGCCGCGCTACGGCTATTGGACGGTGAGACGCTCGACCTTGTTCCTGTTTATCTCCAGCGTCCGGGAGCCGACGGGCTAAGGGCAGCGGAAAGACAATCCTTTATGTCCACCCTGAAAGCCGGCGGGATCATTGCTTGGATAATCCTGCTGCTCGGTGTTTTTGCATTGATCCTGGCGTTGGAGCGGGTGATCACCCTGACTGCAGCATCGAACAGGTCCAGGAAATTGATAAAAGATGTTCTTGCGGCGGCTGAAAAGGGCGATTTTGAAGGGGTTGAAAGTCTTCCTAGGCAACGCGGTGCCCTTGCGCGGGTGTTAAACGTTATATTGGAAAATCGTGAAGCATCCCGGGAGCGGCTCGACGAATTGGCAGCGGAAGCTGTTTTGAAAGAAACTCCGCGTCTGGAGAGATTTTTGTCCATCCTGGGAGCGGTTGCTGCAGTGGCGCCCTTGTTGGGATTGCTCGGAACGGTGAGCGGAATGATTTCCACTTTTCGAGTCATCACCGAGTACGGAACAGGGGATCCACGAATGCTTTCAGGGGGGATATCCGAGGCATTGATCACGACCGAATTCGGTTTGGCGGTTGCCATACCGGTTTTGTTGATTCATACGCTGCTCTCCAGGTGGGGTGAGCGAATCGGCGAGGGGATTCAGACACACGCACTGAGCTTGATAAATCTCTTGAAAAGAGATGAAACGATAGCAGATGCAAGAGAACGGGAAAAACTCATCGTGTTGAAAGGAGGAGCCGCTTCACAGAGGGACGGGACGCCAAATCTTGAAACAAAGAAAAAAGAAAGTCGGGTTGTGAGGGAGGTTTGAATTGACGGGCATGGGTGAGACAGTGAGCTATGTTACCGGGTTTTTCAAAACCGGAGGAGTCGTAATGTGGCCGTTGATGGGGGTTTCGGTTCTTCTCTGGTATTTCGTGGGGTTGAGAATTTTTTGCCTCAGAAGAGGGGTGGGGGTGAATGCAGCCGAATCCTTCAGGATGTTGATGGAAAAACCGGACGAGCTGTGTAATTCCTGTAAGAGAGGTGTTTTGGCCGCGGTCTTGTGCGAGATTGGCTGCCGGATGAAGAAGAACTCCATGATCGCCATGGGGGAAGTCAGAGAGGTGCTTTCAGCGGGGCGGTTGCTCACTTACAGTCATGCGCGGGCGATAAAGACTCTGGTGGCCCTGGCAACGCTTCTGGGGCTGTTGGGCACGGTTCACGGAATGATTGAAACGTTCAGATCATTGCAGCACATGGAACTTTTCGCTGATTCGGGAGGTGTCGCGGGCGGCATATCTGAAGCGCTCGTAACGACCCAGATGGGACTCGGCCTGGCGATTCCGGGTTTGCTGGCGGCACTGATTTTGGAACGGCGGGCGCGCGCGCTCAGGCTGGAATTAGACGAGATGGAAAGCGTAGCGGCCGGAACGACCGCTCAATCGGATGATGATCAAGGAGCGGATGGATGAGCAGACTCTGTGCATTGCGGCGGGAGAAAAAAACCGGGGAAGGAATCAACCTTTCTCCTTTGATCGACATGATTTTCATCCTGCTCATTTTCTTCGTGGTCACGACCACATTCGTTCAGGATCTGGAGGTGGAGATAAAGCGGCCCGGCGCGGCTACAGGGCAGAGAGCCGACGCTCGCGCCATCAGGATCGCGGTGGATCGAAACGGCAGGATATTCATAGATGGGAGGCAGGTCAGGGAATGGATGATCCAGGAACAAGTCCGCTCATTGTTGAGTGTGGATCCCGAACGCCCGGTTTTGATTACCGCGGACGAAGAATTGCCATCGGGCCGCCTGGTGACGGTTGTGGATGAGTGCCGACTTGCAGGCGCCCGGGATGTGGGCGTGGACGTGGAGAGGCGCTGATGAACCTTGAGCAGAAGACAGGGAACGTGCTTTTCAGGAACTCGGTTTCTTTGGGGGGTGCTTTTTTAGCGACGTTTTTTCTGTTGGTGCTGGTTTCTCATTTGAGTCTAAAAGTATCGCCCCGAGAGGAGAAAGACGTGTCGCCGCGGGATCCCATACCCATGGTCACGAAAAGACAGCCGGAGGAAAAAAGATTTTTTCCAAAAGATCTGAAATCAACCGAGCAAACGCAAGCGGCTGCGGTGGATCTTCCGGCACTGAGCCTTCCCTCGACGATTCCTGCGCCCAGGCCGATAGAGCCTGATTTAAGACCCGGTGAACTGGTCCGATCCACTCTGCAAAAAGAGGAATCGCTTCTTGTTGAAGAGGACCTGGTGTTGTCGGAGGAAATGGTGGACCACCCTCCGAAACCGATTGTCAGGAAACAACCTCGCTACCCCTTGGCCGCTCAGGAGAGGTCTATTGAAGGGGAAGTTGTTTTGAACGTGTTGGTGGGAAAAGACGGTGAGGTGAAACGGATAGAGGTGGCCAAAGGTGATCCGCCGGGGGTTTTCGAAGACTCCGCAAGGCAGGCGGTCTCAGGATGGAGGTTCAGACCCGCTACTTTCAGGTCCAGGCCTGTTCAGGTCTGGGTTTCGCAAACCATAAGCTTTAACTTGCGGTGATGATGGAAAACGTTGCGTACAGAAGAGCTTTCGATGACAGGGTTGTTTGCGTTGCCTTGATTCTTGTTCTGTGCCTGATGAACGCTTTTTTTCCGGGAAAAGCGATCGCGGATGACAAATCCCCGAAAGGGGAGGGTGAAGGACGCATAGCCTACCTGGAAGCGGCCCGCATAGCTATTCTTGAAGGAGACACAGCGAGGGCAGCAAAGGTATTGAGCGAGGCCGCTCGGTGCTGGAAAAAGGAGCGGGAGAAATGCGGTTTTTTGCGTGAAGATTATCTGAACCTCACAGGAGTGCTCTACATGGAGCACGGCCGGTACAGGGAGGCAGCGGAAAATTTCAGGCAGGTGCTGCTGAAACAGCCCGAACGAAAAGCGGTGTGGCTCTATTACGGCCGCGCGCTGTACGAATTGAAGCTCTACGAGCGGGCTGCGGGGGCCTTGAAAAAAGCGCAAGGGGTGCGTGACGATACGCCACACTACTGGGTGCTGAGAGCCAGGGCGGAAGTGAACGCGGGCCGGCCGGACGACGCTCTCAGAGTTTTGGGCAGTGGCTTGGAAAGCCTTCCCCAAAGCCGGGAGATACATGCAGAGTTGGTGAATCTTTATTTGCAAGCCGGGCTTTTCTTTACTGCACGGGATATGGCCGCCCGGTTTGTAGAAACGGGTGGGGATGCAAGCGGGTATCTTCAGATAGCCGACACTCTTTTTGCCCGGGGTCGTTATCATGCAGCGGTAAGAGCTTTGGAAGAAGCGCGTATGATTCAGCCCGGCGATCCGGAAATAATCGAAAGACTGGCGCATGCTTACGCAAGAAGCGGCAGGTACCTTGCAGCAGGCCGATTGTATGAAAAGGTCGCGTTCAAGACACCGGATGGTGCGTACGCTGCAGCCGAAGCCTATCGAGCGTCCAAGCGATACAGGGACGCCCTTCGCATGAACCGGCTTGTTGCCGACGAGCGAAAGATGCTCGTGCAACGTTTGAACATTTATCTGAGTGCCGGATTCTACCCTCGAGCGGTTCAGCTTCGAAGGCCGTTGATTCGCGTCGACGCTCTAAACGATGAAATTATCTTTCGACTTGCCTATGCATCTATCCGCGGTGGACGCTTTTCTCTCGCGTCCAGGCTTTTAAGAGAAATTCGGGGAGGCCGATATCGGGCGCAGGCGGAAGAAATGGTGGAGTTGATAAAACCATGCAAGGAGAGCCCATGGCTCTGCCGGTAATAAAATTGTCGCGCTGTGTTTTCCGTGGATGCATGATTTGTGCGTGTGTTTTGTGTTTGGGAGGTGCGATGAATACTGTCGGGGCTGAACCCGTTTCCGAAGAAAGAGAAAACGAAAGAGAACAAGAAAGAGAAGAGGAAGAGGAGGAAGAAAGAAAAGCTTCTGATCCGGACGGGGAACCGGATTTGGATCAGGAAAAAGAGTCGGAACGAGACGATGCGCGAAATGGTTTGTTGGATCCCCTGCCTCCTGCGGATCCGGATGGTCCGATCAAAAAAGCTGCACCCGATGAGGATGGGGATCCGGAAAACAAGGAAGAAGAGGAAAAAACGGAAGACGAGGAAGAAACACCCGACGTGAAATATGTTCTGGACAGGGCGACCGTGGTCGGGCGGAAGCGGTTGTCCGTAATGCCGATATCCACTTATACGCTGGAGTTGGGAAAGCTGCGCTATATACCGCGGCGAAGCGCTTCCGAGATCCTGATGTTGGCGCCCGGAGTATTGACGGTCAATACGGGGGGAGAAGGCCATGCTCATGAAACTTTCATGAGAGGTTTTGCAGCGAAAGAAGGCAAGGATATTGAGTTCACCCTGGACGGCATACCGTTGAACGAAGTTTCAAACCCTCACGGGCACGGCTATACGGATCTTCACTTCATGCCTCCCGAGCTCGTGTCTTCGGTGGAGATTACAGAGGGGCCGTTTCATCCATCTCAGGGGGATTTCGCGTTTGCGGGTTCCGCGCACTACCGTTTGGCCGTGGACGAACGAGGATCGCTGGCAAAATACGGCTACGGCAGTCACGGCAGTCACAGGACATTTATCCTCATTGCACCGGAAAAACAGGATCGCGAAACATTCGCGGGATTTGAATTCTACAGGACGGACGGATACGGCGCCAACCGCGCTGCTCAAAGAGCTTTGGGTCTGGCGCGCTATGCCCATACGCACGAAGCTTTGAATCTTCGCTGGAAGCTCACTTTTGCCGGTTATGCTACAAGGTTCGACCAGGCCGGCGTGGTAAGACAAGATGACTATCTTTCCGGCGAAATGGGCTTTTTTGACACCTATGACACGAACCAGGGAGGCGAGAGCAAGCGCTACCTTTCGGCGTTCCACCTTGAATGGGGGCCGCCCAGGTCGAGGTTGACAGGTGTTACTTTTCTTGGCTACCGCAACATGAGATTGCGGGAAAACTTCACCGGATGGATGTATGACGATCCCCTGGCGGGCGAGCAGCGGGGCGACGGGGTCGAGATGCGCTACGAAGCTTTCACCGCGGGAACGCTCGGAAGATACACCCTTTCCAGGAGGTTTTGGGGGCACGAGCAGCGGTTTCACCTTGGTTATTCATTTCGCTACGATGACGGCCGCTCTTCTCAACTCCGCCTGAGGTCGGTGACCGCTATTCCGTACAGGCGGGAGTTTGATTACGATTTCAATGTCTTAAATATTGCAGGTTGGATGGGAACCGATTTCAGACCTTTTACATGGGCGGCCCTGCAGGCAGGCGTTCGGATAGATACTTTCAGTTTCGGCGTCACCGATTTAGACGGCCCGGAAGTTGACAGGGAGGGTGATCGGGAGCCCGACTCCATGAAACAATCGTTCGGCTACGCTGTTAATCCGAGGGTGACCCTCGAATTCACGTTGACCGAAGGGTTGAACTTGGCGGTAAGCTACGGGCAGGGAACCCGCTCCACCGAGGCAGCGGCTCTTTCCGATAATGAAACAGCGCCCTTTGCATTGTCCAGGCAGTTTGAAACCGGAATTTCTTATGCGTATGGAAGCGGAGCGGATCCGCTCAAGCTGAAAGTCCAGGCGGGTTATGTTTTTGCGTCCGTGGACAAGGATCTCATGTTCAGCCCAATCGACGGCCGAAACATCTTGGTGGGCTCTTCCACCCGGCACGCTGTCCTTGCGGGAGGAAGGTTGGGCTACCGCGGATGGCTGGATGCACTCCTGAACGTGGGATGGACCCATGCAACCTTGGACGAGACCGGCGAGCTTTTTCCTTACATTCCTCAGCTTGTTTTGCGCATGGATGTGGGGATTTCCGGAAGTCTTTTCGAGTGGAAACTGGGAGGACGTGATGTGACCGGACGGCTGGGCGCGGGATACACTTTTGTTCCCGGTCGCCCGCTTCCCATGAATACCAGGGGAGATCCTTTTCATGTGTTGAACGCGGGCGCGGAAATCAGGCTTTGGCATTTTTCAATCGGCCTGGATATGCGAAACATCGCGAACCTCAAGTACAGGCAGAGCGAATTCCACTATGCTTCCAATTTCTCCGGACCGAGGGCCGGTCATTCAATGATGGCCGAACGTCATTTCGCAGCGGGTGAACCATTTTTCGTGATGGCGACCCTGACCATTCACATGGAATCACTCATTACCTCTCTGCCGGTTTCCGCTTCGGTGAAAACTGATTGAAAACAATAAATCTAAAAGGTTTTCTTATATTGAGCTTTTGGATATGGCAGCGCACGAGGATGAAGCTGTGTTTGTTGATTTGGTGGATGTCGGTGTCCATCCAGTTGAAGCAGGATCCGCTGGTTGGGATTTCTTTTTCGGTCGTACATTTGCCTTGAGCACTTTTTTTCGAAGTCGCAAAGACAAAGGGGTCACCTCGATGAATTCATCGTCATTGATAAAATCTATCGCTTCTTCAAGGCTGAGTATGCGGGGTGGAGAGAGTAGGACATTATCGTCTCGTCCGGCAGCCCGGTGGTTGGTCAGCTTTTTCTCTCGGCAAACGTTGACATCGATGTCGTTTTCTCTGGTGTTTTGGCCTACCACCATTCCTTCGTAAACTCGGGTGGACGGCCCGATGAAAAGAGTGCCGCGAGGCTGGAGGTTAAACAGTGCGTATGGGGTGGCTATCCCTTCACGGTCAGCCACTAAAACACCTTTTCGCAAACCACGGAGCGTTCCCTGCCACGGTATCCAGCCGGAAAAGCTGGCGTGCATGATCCCTTGGCCCCTTGTTTCGGTCAAGAACTCTCCATTAAACCCGATGAGACCGCGGGTTGGGATTTCATAAACCAGGCGTACTCGATGTCCCATGGGGGTCATCTCTACCAGCCTTCCCTTTCGGGGACCGAGCCTTTCAGTGACGGTGCCGATCATCTCTTCGGGGCAGTCCACGAACAAGAGTTCTTGAGGTTCCATCAAAACCCCTTCTTGTTCTCTTGTCACCACTCTCGGTTTCGACAACATCAGCTCATAGCCCTCGCGCCTTATTGTCTCGACGAAGATACCGAGCTGCAGTTCGCCTCTGCCTACAACAGTGAAGACATCCGGAGAGTCTGTTTCTTCCACTCTGATCGCTACGTTGCCGAGAGTTTCTCTTAATAGACGTTCGCGCAGCTTTCGGCTCGTTACATATCGCCCTTCACCCCCGGCAAAAGGAGATGTGTTTACACAAAAGTTCATGGCCAACGTGGGCTCGTCCACATGGATGGGCTCCAGGGGTTTTGTTTCCGGAGAGCCGATTATTGTCTCACCGATTGAGACGTCTTCGAT
>SLPX01000302.1 GCA_007131745.1 Myxococcales bacterium | reverse complement strand
CTTTTGTCACTTTTGTTGCGAAGATTTCACATTCGCATGAGAGGATTGAAGTATACGCTTAGGGACCCCAGTCGGATTTCACCCGAAGATCTGGAGCAGGTGGATCTTTGGCGATCGCTTGCCCTGGGGTTGGGTGCATCCGATCACATGCGCGCCGCGGATTTCAACACTCGATGGGTTGTAAACGCCCTGAACGCTGGTGAACCCGAACGTATGGCTAGAGCCCTTGCGGCTGAAGCTGTTTTTGTGGCCAGCCTTGGAAAAAGAGAAACAAAATATTTCAGAAAACTTGAAAATAGCGTCAACAGCCTATTGGAACAACATGATTCACAAGTAGCCAGGGCATACCTAGCGGCAGCGAAGGGCTGGGGATCGTTCATGGCAGGTGAATGGAGTGACGCGCGGGACGCGTTTGAAGGCGTTGAAGCCATCATGCCCGAGAGTACGGGAGCGTTTCATGAATTGGCGGCTTTTCGTTTCGCTCTTGTATGGTCCTTGTTTTATCTGGGCGAATTCAAAACTATGAATGACAGGATTGTGCAGTTGTCCCGAATGGCGCTGGAGCGGGGAGACATTTTTGCGGCATCCGGGCTGATTCTGGGGCTTGCCAATGTCGCCCACCTCAACAGGGATGGGCCTGATGCAGCGCTTAGGGAAGTCAACGCAATGATAGCGTGGTGGTCTGCCAAGGGTTATCATCTTCAGCATTACCACACGCTTTTGGCGAAGGTGCATATTGCTCTTTTTTCCAATTCCGGGATTCATGCGAAAGAACTAATTGAGGGGGACTGGAAAGCTTTGAAAAAGTCTCATCTTCTCATGATTCCCGCAGTCGGCAACGAGTCCATGCACCTGAGGGCGAGGGTGCTTCTTGCGGCGGCTGCCGAGGCGGATCCGTCAGAGAAAAAGTCGATGCTTGCAAAGGCGAAAAGGTTAACACGTCGTTTGGGAAGGAAGAAGCTCCCGTGGTTGAGCTCTCTTGCAACGCTTCTGGATGGTGCAATACGCGTACAAAGGGAAGATGCTGATGGTGCTGTAGATCGGCTTCGTTATGCGATCAGTGGCTTGGAAGAACAGGGAATGAAAATGTACGCGGCCGCGGCGCGTTGGAGACTGGCTGAAATCATCGGAGGTGATGAAGGGGATGATCAAATGAAGAAGGCTGTGGAGTTCATGTCCGGGCAGAACGTGCGAAATATGGAGGGGATGATAAATCTGCTGGCTCCCGGTTTCACGAAGAAACTCGCGGATTCATGAAACTTCGGGGCCGTTACGGTATTTTTTTCATCAAAAAACCCCGGCCCGTCGTCTACGCTGTCTTAGCATGTGATCAACAAGGGATGTCGGGTCACGGAACCTGCTCAGTACAATCATGGAAGCGATGATATAAGGTTTGAAGCGTGCTTCGAAATAGGTTTTTATACGGTAACGTTCAAATACACCGGCCGACACTTCGCCATGTTCGCAAGATACGCCTGATATGTCTGCAGGCAAACAGTGCATGTACAAAGCTTTACCGCCGTCGGTCAAGGCCATGCGTTTTTCATTGCATTCCCAATCTATGTAACGGGCGTTTTCCGCGAGACACTCTTTTTCCAGTGCTGCGAGAGCGTCTTGTTTTCCTTTTTCCAGCAATTCCGTCCGGCGTTTCATTACTTCAAAGGGCGCCCAACTCTTGGGATAAACAATGTGTGCGCCGGTGAAAGCCTCATCCATTGAATGGACCGATTTGAAAGAACCGCCGGATTTTTGTGCGTTGTCACGCGCACTATCCATTGAGTCCTCCAATAACTCGTAGCCGGGTGGATGTGCAAGCACTACGTTTGCACCAAAACGGGTCAAAAGGGTGATGATCCCCTGCGGCACTGACAGGGGTTTTCCGTATGACGGCGAGTAGGCCCAGGTCATTGCGATTTTCTTGCCCCTGATCTCATCCACCCCGCCGAAGTTTGTGGCTATGTGCAAAAGATCCGACATGGTTTGCGTCGGGTGGTCGATGTCGCATTGCAGGTTTACGATCCCCGGACGGTGTCCCAGAACGCCTTGTTGAAAGCCTTCGTCAAGGGCTTCGCCGACCTCCCGCATGTATGCGTTTCCCCGTCCGATGAACATATCGTCCCGAATTCCTATCACCTCAGAGAGAAATGAAATCATATTTGATGTTTCACGCACTGTTTCACCATGCGAAATCTGGGACTTTGTTTCATCCAGTTCCTGGAGTGATAGGCCCAGGAGTTCAGCCGCCGAAGCGAAGGAAAAGCGCGTTCTCGTGGATTTATCCCGGAATTGTGAAACGGCCAGCCCTATTTGAAAACAGCGGGTGGATATATTGTTGCGGTAAAATATTCTCAAGATCTCAGCCAGTTTCAGCACTGCCAGTAAGTTTTCATAGCTGTGTTCCTGTGTAAGAAGGAAATCCCTGCCGAAATGACTAAACGACAGTTTATTTAGTTCTTCTATTCGGTCCTCGATTGTGGTTATTGAAAACATGCTTATCTCCTTTGGCTCGAACTTGTGCCTTATTTAGATCATCCAGGGAAACACTCTGGAAATGAAGAGTAAAACGCAGCTGCATCTACGAGGTGTGAGACCGGAACCTGGTCGTCGACCGTGTGTGCGTGACGTTCGTCACCCGGGCCGAATCCTATTGTGGGAATTCCGAACATGCCCATTGTGGCGACGCCATTGGTGGAAAAAGTCCACTTGTCGACTCGCGGTTCCCTGGCGAACAGTTTCCGGTATGTCGTGCATGCCGCTGAAACAAGGGAATGATTCGGCGGCATTACCCATGTCGGATAATATTTATCAGTGGGATAGGAAAGGCCGGTGTATCCGGGCGTATCGTACTTTGCAACAGTGACTTGGGCCTCTTCTGGATTGAATCCTGCTTCTTTCAGAACCGCTTCAATCTCTGCCACAGCTGTTTCAAGCGTTTCGCCTGCGGTCAGGCGGCGATCCAGGTGGGCATACGCGCCGGACGGCACCGCGCAGAGCGATGGCGTTTCACAAGAAATGAAGCTCGTCGTGATGGTTCCCTTTCCGAGGAATTCGTCAGAAACCAGTCTTTCGTTGAGTTTCTCCACCCCGGAAAGAATTTTTGCCATCATGTAGACCGCGTTCCTGCCGCGTTCCGGAGCGGACCCGTGGCACGACCTGCCGAAAGTGCGTACTTCCATCTCCATACGCCCTCTGTGCCCTCTATATACACCTAGGCAGGTGGGTTCGGTTATTACAATGCAGGAGGGCTTGGGATCCAGAACATTTTCACGCAAAATGTATTGCCAGCAGAGACCGTCGCAATCCTCCTCCTGCACGCTTCCGACCATCCACAGTGTGCACCCTCGGGCCAGTCCCAGATCCTTGACGATCCTGCCGGCATATACCATGGATGCCATGGCGCCGGTCTGATCCGAAGCACCTCTTCCGAATATTATGCCGTTTTCCAGTTTGCCTTCGTATGGATCATGGTTCCACTCGGAGCGGCTTCCAACACCTACCGTATCGATGTGAGCATCATAAGCGATCACGGTTGGGCCATCGCCGATTCTGCCCAGGATATTTCCCATGTTGTCGATTACAATCTCGTCAAACCCTGTTTTTTCCATCTCAAGTTTTATGCGCTGAACCACATCTCTTTCCTTCGTGCTTTCAGACGGGATGCGTATCAAATCCCGCAGAAAAGAAACCATGGCATTTTCATACCCTTTTGCAGAGCGTCTTACATCATCGAAATCCATCGTACACTCCTTTTTAAAACCCTGTGTTGACATGACCAGATATCAACATCCCGGGAATGGGTCAATCTTCCTGCTTCAACTTTCGGGCTCGGCAGACCGGCTATGTCAACCTCGCTCGTTATCATTCGCTGTAAACAGAACGAGGTCCGAAAATCGGCAGATGGACAATACGCCGACATCTGAGTTGCGATTCCGGGTGTAGTGGGGGGCAGGAATGGGTGGTTACACCATGCGGGTTGAGTTCTTTGAAATGGGTGGTATATTTTTGTGCGATATCAACATGGAGCGAGGTTTTCAATGCCCGGATTGCCGGAACTTATCGTCATTCTTGTTATAGTGGTGATCATTTTCGGTGCCGGAAGGTTGCCTCAACTCGGGGAAGCTCTTGGCCGGGGGATTCGAAATTTCAAAAAGGCCTCCAGGCAGGATGATTCCATAGACGTGACCCCGAAAAAACTATCCGAATCCAAGCCGGCTGATTCTTCCGGTGGTTCGGCGGGTGGTGTTTCTGAAGAGCTGGAATCCGGCCGGGAATACATGGAAGACGGCATAGAGGTAAGGGAAACACCCTTGGATGGGTGAAAATGGGTGGGTACGACTTGTAAGTGTCAATCCCGGCAATGGTCCTGGTTTGGAGACTGACTTAAGGTTTTTTTAAGCAGGATCCCGGCGGCGGACCTGACCTCATGTTTGAGATCCGCGGCTTGTATGACATCCCTCAGTTCGGCGCGATTCAATAATGAAAGAAGCCTTAACGCTATGGGAGCAGGAGTGTACGGATTGAGCGCCAGCGCTCTTCTAACCATCGGCCGAATCCCCCATCGATGGTGTCCCGCCACCACTGCCAGAATTTCACCTCGTCCCGGTCGCCGTGAAGCTATTTTTACAACCTGTCTTTCAATTATTTTGGGATTTTCGAGCACTACCTTGATAACTCTTGGGTCAGCGTCCTGAGCGAGGTGTTCGAGCATGTTTTTGTCGGGAGTCCTGGCAAGTGCTTTTCTTTCTCCAAGGGTTAGTTTGCGACCGCCGGGACTTATGTTTACGGGTTCCGCTTCTCGATTTCCGGCAGCCGTTGCATCAGCCCCTAGAAGTGTTGCTGCAAGGACTTCCATTCCGTTTTCTTTGGCTGAAACATACAGTTCCGACAAAAATTCATAAGGCATAGCGCCGTTAGAGAGCGCCTCTCCGAGTGCGGAAAGTGTTTCCTGGCGGCCATTAAGATCTTCTGTTCTGTCGGATATGAGTCGATCAAGGCAATCTGCGGCCCCTTTGGCGGAGAGACCGGTAATGTGTTCACAGAGCACTACGACCCGCATCGCCGGCTCGGGGAGTGCAGCGAGTTTGGCGGCCAAGTCTTTGTGTGGCTTTCGGGAAGGGATGGACTCTG
>SLPX01000122.1 GCA_007131745.1 Myxococcales bacterium | reverse complement strand
CATGAAAATGTTGGCCACGCAGTGGCATAACGAGGCCCAGACAACCAGAAACTACGAAACACTGGACAAGGCGCAATACCTTTACGAAACCTTTATCAGCAGTTTTCCGGAAAATCCGGACATCTATATAATGAGGTTCTACTACGCGGATCTGTTGTTTATGCTGGGAGAGACGATTCCGGAAAGAGCGAACTGGCCGAGGACTGCGGAAGCATTCAACGCAGTTGTCCAGACGCCCAGACCGCCGAAGATGCCGAAAAAGGAGTACGTAGAAAGACGTAACAGCGCCGCTTTGGCCATGGTCAACAGCTGGATGCAACATTTCAATGTTACAGCGGAAAGACTGACGCAAAAACCCAGAGAACTTGAAAAGGCGCAAAAGAAATGTGTGAAGAGAAAAGGGAGAAAATGTATCGAATGGGCTGAACAGGAAATGCAAAAACTTCCCATTCCCGCGGACAGGCAAAGAATGTTGGAGGCGTTTAGAACTTATGCTGAATTTGTTCCCGACAGTGAATGGCTGGTAAGAATCAAGTTCAACGAAGCCTTGATCTATTACAACTACAATCACCTGGACGAAGCCTTGCCGAGGTTTATGGATATCGCCACCAAACACCAGGAAGACGAAGAGCCGGCCAGGCACGCTGCGCTGAGGGTGGTGGCAATTTTGCAGCACAGAAATGAATTTGCAAAACTGGCTGAGTATATCGATAAGTTTCTTGCATCTGAAAAACTGATGGCCGACATGTCTTTTGCCCTTCAAATGCAGGAATACAAACGAAATGCAATGTGGGAAGAAGCCGAGGAACTCCGCAAGAGAAAGCAGTTCAAAGAGTGTGGAGAGGCGTTTGAATTAATTGCCCGCACTTTTCCGAAAGATACGAGAATAGACGATATTTATTGGAACGCGGGTATTTGTTACGAAGCAGCCAGGCTCATCGGAGCGGCTGTTCGGATGCGTCGTGCTCTTAGGAAAACGAAACCCGATAGCAAACTTGCAGGAAAGGCTTTGTACTATATCGGTGGAAACTATCATGCATTGGCGTTCTATGAAGACGCGGCGGAAAACTATGAACAGTTCTACAGGGAATCCGCGAAGAAAAACATTAATCTCGACGATGCATCCACTGCTCTCAAGTTTGCGATCCTCTTTCGTTGGGGTACGGGCGATACCAAGAGGATGATGGATAACGTCAGGAGTTTCATTGAAACCTTTGGAAAACATCGAAAGTACTCCTCGGAAGTAGCCGAAGTGCATTTCTGGGTTCACAGGGTATACGAGGATGAAGGAACAAGGGACGCTGAAAATCGGCTGGTATCTCATTTGACCCAGTACTTGTCGCGCTATCGGGTACAGGGCGGGTTGGATCGCCAGATTGAAGCAACTGCAAAGCTTGGAAGAATATTCTGGCGGCGATCATGCAGGGTGGATATGGTCGACGGAATGTGCGTCCAGATAAGGTATGAAAGAGGAAGGCGCAGAAAGAAACTGGCTCGGAAACAGAGAAGACTCGTCTATATAGAGAGAGACAGGAGATTGAGGGCCAACGCGATGAGCAGATTCCGAAGTGTCTTGTCTCTTTGGGGGAAAAAGGGACCCGGAAAACGCATGGCGGGAAAGACGCCGGAGGAGAGAGAAGCCCGAACCGCGGCCGCGCTTTACTGGGTAGCCATGTCTCAGTTCATGCTGGTGGACGCGGATTTTGAGGAATATATGAAGCTGGACATGCCGTCCAACCTAAATTTTGATCCGCGCAACATGAGAAGAATGCAAGCCGATCAAAAGAGATTCGGAAAATGGGCCGAGTCGAAAGCCAAGAGCTTGGAGTCTTTGAGAGAACGTTACATGCAGGTCATCTTGTTACGGCAAGCGCACTGGGCAATCGCTGCAACAGCACGGATAGGAATGCTGTTTCACAATTTCGCCCGGCAGCTCTACGATGCACCTGTTCCTTCTCACCTCAGAACCGAGGAAGAGCAGCACGCCTACAGGGACGAGCTGCAGAAATATGCAGATCCCTTGCAAGCCAGAGCCATGGACGGCTATGTGCTCTGTTTAAACACTGCAAAGAAATACAATTGGTTCAACGAATGGTCTCATATGTGCGAGAGGGAGATCAATGAACTTGCACCCGAGCAATTTCCCTTGACCATGGAACTGAGAGCCCAGCCCGGTTATGTCAGCACTGAGCTGACACCGGGGGCGGTCGTGACGCAGGTACAATGAGATTTTTCGGAGACAAGGAGACAAAGATGAAAAAGAGATTCATCAATACATGGGTCATTTTGGCGGCGGCCTGCATGTTGTTTGCCTGCAACGACAAAAAGAAAGGCAAAACGACTCCTCAGCCGGGCGAGGGTGATCAGGTTGGAGTAGAGCCGGGGTTGGGCGGTCCGGTCAAGCCAAAGCTGAAGCTCACTACAGAGGAGAAAGCCAGTTACGAGAAGGCCGTCAAGATCTATCTCGAGGCGTCGGCGCAGGCCGAGAGGGCCGGAGGTTGGAAAGACGGAATGTGTGACAGTCCGGCTCAGGCCTTTGCAAAAGTTGCCTCGGATAACCCTCGTTTGTTCACCTATGGTAAACACAACGAAGGAATGACTTGGCTTCATTGCGGTAACAAGGACAGGGCAACTTCAGCGTTCAACGCAGCGCTGGGAAAGAACAGCAATTTTGCGCCGTCTCTTGTCAGCATGGGGTATTTGGATGCAGCAAAGGGAAATACCGCAGGGGCTTTCAGAAATTTTGAAAGGGCATTTATTTCTGACATGAGAAATGCCGAGGCTTCTTTCAATCTGGGAGTGATTTACAGGGAACGGGAAAGAGGCGGAGAAAAATTGACCCCAGGGGAAATAGACCGATTAAACTCGTTGCGAACACCCCAGGGCCATTTTGCTTATCGGGATTGGATCGCCCAGCTTCGCGGTCAAAGAATAACGTTGGATTACAAGGAATTGGCGCTTCGTCATCTTAGAACAGTCTTGGCCATAACATCCGGTTCCACCGAACCCAACGCGAACCTGCTCAATCTGAAAGCTTATACAATGATTGCGCTTGTTTATACGGATGCAGCAGAACAGATGCAGTCCCAGTTGGCTCTGGCGAACCTGGTTGTACAAGAGGCCGAGAAACTGATCGAAGAATATGTGGAAAAAGCGGAAAAAGAAAAACTTCCTCCTCTTTGCAGGGGCAAGGATCCCACTACCATGGACAAGGCTGTGGCTGAATTGAAAAACGTCCAAGGGCTGATGGCGCTTAGAAGACCGGAACCGGATCTTGTGGCGGGGATGAGACATTTCACAGAAGCGGTTTCTTGTGATCCCAATTTCTGGGAAGCTCATATGAATATCGGCGCCATAGCTTTGAGTTTTCGAGGATATGATAGGGCACAGACAAGCTTTGAAGTTGTTTTGAGGCAAAGGCCCGATTATCCAGACGCTGTTATGGGTCTCGGAGTTGCATATCGAGGCCTGTCCGCTCTCGCGATGGGAGGTGAGAAAGACAAGGCGATTGAATTGGCCCAACAACAGTACCAAAAAGTCATGTCTCTTGTTTCGCCCCAGGAGAAGCTTTACGCGGATGCATTGTACAATTTGGGTCTGCTCCGGCAGGACTACATGATAAGCGACACGGATGAAGAGACCATCAAGAGACTGAGGTCCGCGCAAGGGTACTTCGAAAAATATGTCAAACATCCACGAGCTGTAAAAACCGCCAGGGAAAACGCATCGTCACGTTCGGGTGATATCGACCGTACAATAAAAATTATGCAACAAATGGCAGAATTGCAGAAACAGCAGGCAGAACGTGAGCGCCAGCAGCGATTGCAGGAAAAGCGGGAAAAAAGGGAGCAGAAAGAAAAGAAAGAAAAGAAAGGAAAGTAAAATCCACGTATTGGAAAAAGGTTGTGTGGATTTTGCTTGGAATCAAGGTACCAAAAAGAGAAAAAATGGTGTAAGCTCCGGTTGAAAAAAAAGATAGACTTTGTTTTTTTGCCTAGGCTTTGCTAAAATTTACCAGGAACTTTCCACATGGAGAGTTGTCCATAGTTTTGTAAAGATAGTAGAAAGGTCGCGCTCAAAGGCGTTCTTTTTGAGTTTGAAAAAGCTGGTTTCCGAAATCGAGCGGTCAGAAAAAACGGTTTCGGATTGCCGTGAGCTGGAGGGTTCTTAGCCGGAACCCCTGCAATTTCAGGAGGATGGAATGTTAAGGAAAATCATTTCACTGGTTGGCGCAGTTCTTCTTTTGACCGCAGTTACAGAGGCGATAGCCCAACCTGAAGGCGGTTACACCAAGAAGAAAGTCTTTACTTTTGAAGGCGACGACATCGAAGGAAGTCTTTTGTCTCCATCCGGACAATTTCTGGGGGGAGATCTCAAGATTGATTTCAAGACACTCATTGAATATAGATTCGATTTTGTGCCGGAAATGGTGAAGTCTGCAGAGGATATATAATAATCGGTTTCCTGAAGAAAAACCGATGGCTCTTTGAAGAGGGCATTTTTGGAAAAACAGGTTCGCTTTGGAGGGAAAAGGCGCTGCCTCCAATGCGAAAGAGGGCTAGTATAGTGGCGATCCAGCGCAAGATGAGGAGGACGTGATGAGCAAGGTCCCCTTGACCTTCAAAATTTATCAACGCGGTCAGCTTATTCGAACGGAAACCCTGTCTCAAGAAGTGATAAAGGTCGGAAAGCTGTCATCGGCCCACCTTCGTCTGGACGACGAGTCGGTTTCGAGGATGCACGCGTACATCCAGGTGCAATCCCCTTCCGAAATATTTATTTCGGATCTCGGATCAGCCAAGGGAACCATAGTCAACGGACAAAAGGTAAACAAAAGCCGGTTGAAAAACGGGGATGAGATTCAACTTGGCGACACCCGCGTGGTGGTTGAAGTTGCTCAATTGGGAGCAGTTCCTTCCGTGCCGACTCCTGGTGCTCAGCCTGGGCCTGCAGCGGGTGTTTTCGGAGGCGCTCCCGGAGTTCCCGGACTTGGAGGGGCTGCTATTCCTGGAATGGGCCAGGCCGCGGTTCCGGGGTTCGGTGACATTTTGGGAGGCGACCAGCCTCAACCGGCTATAGAACAGGAACCGGCATTTACACCTATCAGCCTGACTCCCTCTGAAATAGAGGAAGTTGAAGCAGATGCGGGCCAGAGTGTGCAGGTTCGAGCCGGATATCTTTCTGAAGACAGAAAGATGGTCCACCTGACGAATCCCAAGTCCGGCAGGCCGTCAATTTTGACGATCAGCGGCTTCGGCTTGGGCGTTTTGCTGTTCCTGCTGGGTGTCGGCCTCTTCGTCGCGGAAGTATGGCACATAAACAGACAGAAAGAACACCAGGCGGAAGTTGCGGTCTTTTTGCGGGAGAGAGGTCTTTCCGATCGGTTTGTGCCGAGAGTAAGAGGCAGCATAGCAATGGAGCTGGGGGCACTAGGAGCTACACTGGGCGGCCTTGTGCTCTTTATTTTCGGGATGTCACGCTGGCAACAGGAAAAAACCGATCCCAATTTTACAATTGGAAGTGATCCTCGATCCACTTATCATCTTCCGGAACAACTATTGCCTCCCGGAGTTTACAGATTTCCCCTTGTAAAAACGGATGGTGTGAGCTACCAGGTCTTGTTCACCGAGAAGATGGAAGGGGAGTATGAGTCTTCGGAGGGTGAGAAAATCCCCTTAAAAGCCCTTGTTGAAAGCGGGCAGGCTTCGTCTGCAGGTGATTTTCCGAATACTTATGCATTCGGCGTTCCAGCCGACGGCGTCGTAAGAATGAATCTCGGAAACAGTCACTTCGAGATAGCTTCGGTCAAACCCGGAAAAGCGGTGGCCGGCAAACGCCAGAGAGAGTGGACGGCTTATGCATATTACAGCCTTTCCTTTGTTGGGCACGCACTTTTAATGTTCCTGCTGTTTTCCATGCCCACGGACGCTGATACCATGCAGTCGGACAGTCTGGAGGCTTCAAACCGGTTTGCAAAGCTTTCCCGAGCGCAACTTCGAGATCATCAAAAGGAACTCGAAGCAAAGCAAAAAGAGGAAGAAAAGAAAAAACCGACCGAACGCTCTGATGACAAAGCGGAAACCCCTGGTGAAGGCCCCGTGGACGAAAGAATCAAGGCCGAAGGATCCGGGCCTCCCAATCCGCTGAAGAGTTCCCAAAGTGTTTCGCAGGCTCGTGGAGCCGGAATGCTGGGCGTCCTCGGAAGGATGGACGGACAAGCGCTGGCTTCTGTTTTCGGTCGTGAATCTGCTGTAAGCGCTGAAGCGGAAAACGCACTGGGAGGCCTGACAGGTCACACTGTAGGGGATGCTTATGGACTCGGCGGACTCGGACTGGGTGGTGGCCGAGGCGGTGGTGGATCGGGCGCCGGCGGGATCGGTCTTGGTGGATGGGGAGCCGGGATGGGCGGTGGCGGTGGCGGAGGCGGTGGATTCGGCGCCGGTGGAAGAGGAGGATATGGAATCGGTGGCCACAAGACCAAGAAAGTTCAGGTTTACGCCGGAACCGCCCGTGTGCAGGGTACATTGGATGCTAACATCATCCGCCGTGTCATCCGAAGACATTTGGCTGAAATTCGTTTCTGTTATGTTTCTGAAGGTTTGGCGACCAATCAGAAACTGCAGGGACAGGTCCAGGTACAGTTCATAATAAGTCAAACCGGAACGGTGACATCTGTTGCGGTTACCTCGAGTACCTTGAATCATTCCCGAACAGAGCAATGCATCCAGCGTTCCATCAGGAGATGGCGATTCCCGAGGCCCGAAGGAGGCATAGTCGTCGTCAATTATCCCTTCAATTTCAGGCCGGGAGCCGTTTGATTTTCCTTTAGCCCGGTTGACTCCTTTTTCACTCCGACATAAATTCTGCTGTTCTGGTTCTTTTTGTTTATGAAACAAAGAGATTCGTGCATTAATGTTTTAAAAACAAACCGTTTTAAGAGTCTGTTTCTGTTGGATCTAAAAAAGGTTGTGTGATATAAAAGGCGCTGTTCTTTTCAGCCGTTTATCCCAATAACTATAGGAGGATAACTGCTTATGGACTTGCGCAAGGAGAGAGAGAGGTTTCTGCTTGCCACCAGGCGCTGGGACGCAATCATAGATGGAATAAAGAGCGCTGTAAAAGCAGAGGATGACCCGCTTATTCAGTCTGCGTTACTCGTGGAACTCGGAAACATGGCGTGGGAAGAGATGTATGAAAGCGACCTTGCGGTTTCCTGTTACAAGAGTGCGTTTAAGGCCGACCAGAATAACAAAGAAGCATTGATTGCAGCGATAGACGTTTACGAAACAAGCCGCAATTTTTCCGAGGCCGTGAAAGCGATCCGCCTTCTTGCCGGAATGTGCACTGATGATTCCGACATTGTAAAATATTATTTTAGGCTAGGATACCGGCTTATGAGCCTTGGAAGGTGGGCTGAAGCCGGTGGATCGTTTGAAAAAGCGAAGGAAAAAGGAGCGGAGCACGCGGAGATTGAATTACAGGCTTGTCGTCACGATCCCGCTAAGTGGCAAGAAGAAGCGGAAAGGATTCAGGAGGGGATCGGGGATTTGTCAATGGACATCCAAGTGAGGACTCTTCTAAGCGCGGGAATGATCGTAGGCAACCATAATCCGGCCGTTGCGTCGGCTTATTTCAGGAATATTCTGGAAGCGGATCCGGAAAATGAATACGCGAAAATAGAATTGGAAAAAATGCTGGTACGAATGGACCGGCCTGAAGATCTTTTCGATTTTCATGAAAACGATCTGGAAAAATCTTTAGAAAAAGAGGATAACGTTCTTGTTTCGTACAGGAACAAGGGTCGGTTGTGGTTGACCGGCCTGAAAGATGCGGAAAAAGCGAGCCGGTTTTTTGCGAAAAGCCTTGATGAAGCATATGGTCGTGGCGTTCGTTTTGGAGGGGATCTTGCGGCCCTGCAAAAACTCGTGGAGTACGGAGATCGAGAAACGGCCCGTAGAGCTCTGGATAGAGCGGTTGATCTGAATCTGTCCAGAGGAGAGAAGGTTTTTCTTCACGTTTTGACCGGAGCGTTTTTTTCTGATTGTTTGAAGGATGAACAAGCAGCCGAAAAAGCTTTCATGGCCGCGAGAGAACTTGCTCCGGAACATGAAGAAGTACAGGTTTTTTATGAACGGGTAGACGATGTTTCCAAGAACGAAGCCGCCGGCTTGACAGCCTCGGCAACATTCGAGGAAGAACCCGTCCAAAATTTTCAGGAGGAACAGGAAGTGGAAGAAGAACATCCGGAGGCTCAAATGCAAGCAGAAACCACAACCCTGGCAAACTTCGAAGAGACCTTTACCGAAGAGCAACAAGCGCTCATAGACGAGGCTCAAGCGATCGAAGAAGAGCACAAGGAGAAAGGACCTGATGCATGGCGGAAGGTGGTGAAGGCCCTTCCTGAAGCAATTCTCCCGAAGATGAAGTTGGCTAACGCACTCAAGGAACTCGAAAGATGGAACAGCGCGGCCGATGCATTGAATGATGCATTGAATGCTTTTCCAGAAGAAGCGAAGAGTGAGAAAAAGGCGGTTCTTTTCGAATTGGTTCGGATTTACCGGGATCACATGAAGCTGGACGTGAAAGTGCTCGAGTGTTTTAAGAAACTCGAAAAAATAGATCCGGCCGATGTGGAAATATTAGACGCTATGGCCGAACACCTTGAAAGCGCCAAGCGATACACGGACCTGATAAAAGTTCTCCGACAAAAGGCGGAGTTGCTGACAGAAAAGGATGAAAAGGTTGATCTTCATTTGAGGATAGCAAGATTGTTTATGGACAGGAACAATCATGCCGAAGCGGTGAAAGCCTTTGAGGCGGTGTTGGAAGAAGATGCAACCAACGCAGAGGCGTTGGAGCAACTCAAGGACATGTACGAAAAGAGGCGGGACTGGGAAAAGCTCATCTCGGTGTATGAAAAAGAGATAGAAATGGCACCGAACGAAGAAGCTCAGCTTGAGGGTCGCTTGTCCGTCGCGCGGCTTGCATCACAAAAACTTCGTCGGCCGGGTGTGGCCACCGAGTTGTGGGAAAAGGTTTTAGAGTCGGATCCAGAGAATATCGAGGCGATGGATAACCTGGAATCGTTCTACAAGAGGGAGAAGAAGTGGGAGGATTTGGCACGTGTTTGTGAAAAACATGTGGAATTGATCGAAGACAAGGAGGAGTGTGGAAAACTGTGCCTGGAGTTGGGTGTTTTGTTCACCGATCGGCTTCAGGACACGAAACGAGCTATTTCGGCCTGGAAAAAGCTGCTTTCTTTTGATCCGGAAAACAGGAGAGCGCAGGATTCTCTCAAGAAGCTTTATATTGCTGACAAAGCATGGGATGAACTCGAAGCTTTTTATGCAGAGCAGGAAAAATGGGAAGAGTATATTCGCGTGATCGATAGGCAGGTGTCCCAGGAGGATCCTGAAACACAAATAAAGCTGCTTTTTAAGACCGCTTCGCTTTGGCTCGAGAAAATGGAAAAGCCGGAGCGAGCTGTTGGTAGCTTTGAAAAAATATTGAACATTGATGAGAAGAATTTGGAAGCGGCTGAGGCGCTCATCCCGATTTTTTCCCAGGCCAACAACAATAAGAAACTCGTCGGGGTTTTGGAAATACAGCTTGAACACACAGAGGAGCCTTCGGAAAAAATTGAAAGATTGAAAAACCTCGCCGAAATATACGAAAACAAACTCCGAGATCCCTCAACAGCGCTGGATTTGAATCTGAAAGCTTTTGACATCGTGTGGCAAGAAGAATGGGTGAGGGAAGAGCTGGAACGTCTTGCCGATATAACAAAAAAGTGGACCAGTCTTTTGGGCGCTTATGAGGGGGTGTTTGATAAATTTTCCGAACCGGAAGATTCACTTCCTCTACGTCGAGTTGTGGCCCGTATCTACGAAAAAGAGCTGGGGGATTTGGAAAAGGCTCTGGAAGTAAACAAGAGCATTCTGGAAATTTTGCCGGATGATTTGGATGCTGTTGAGGCATTGGAGAGATTGTATATCGCCAAAGCGTCTTTCGAGGATTTGGTACAAGTTTACACCAGAAAACTGGACCTGGTCGTAGATGAAGAAAAGCGGCGTGAAATACTGTTCAAGATGGCGCAGCTTTCTGAAGAGGAATTGGAGAATCCGCAGGACGCGATAGGGCACTACAAGAACATCATAGAGATGGGAGATGACATCAATGCTTTGCAGGCATTGGATCGTCTCTACGAAAACGCTGAATCATGGGAAGAACTAGCCGGGACTCTTGAAAGAAAGCTGATGCTTATAGATCCCGATGACAGAAAAGGCCTATGTGAAGCAAAATATCGTCTTGGACAAATTAAGGAGACAAAGCTCGAATCTCCTGCGGAAGCTATATCTGCATACAGGGATATTCTTGAAATCGATCCTATTCACGAGGGTGCCCGCGAATCTCTTGAAAAGAGGTTGGAAGACGAAGATTTCAAGTTGGAAGCGGCGAATATTCTGCAACCAATATACGAAGAGCAGGCTGAATGGGAAAAACTTGTCTATGTATACGAAATACAGGTCAAGGGCAATGAGGACTCCCCGCAAACATCGGTGGAGCTTTTGTTAAAAATAGGGGAAATATGGGGCCAGCGTCTGGGGGATTCTTCCAAGGCATTTGATGCATACAAAAGAGCTTTCGAGAAAGACCCCACCAATGAACAAGCGCGCGGGGCATTGGTTAAGATTTGTGAAATAGATGAAAACTGGCGCGATTTGGTTTCTCTTTATGATACTGCGGTAAAAAAGGACATAGACCCGTCTTTGCGCAGGGAGCTTTTCATAAACCTGGCGCGGATTCAAGATGCCCAACTTGAAAACTGGGAACACGCTGTGGATGCTTATCGCAACGCATTGGCCATCGAACCGGATGATATGGATTCCTTGGAAGCGTTGGAACAGATTTTCTCCAGGCGGGAGGCATGGCCGGATCTTCTGGAGATTTATCGCAAGAAAACCGAATTGTCCACTGACTCTGAAGACAGGGAAAAACTGTTTTTCCAGATGGCCTACCTGCAGGAGGAGATGCTTGGAAAGATTCCCGAAGCCATTGAGACGTATAGAGAAATAATCACGGCTGACGATACGAATTTGAAGGCGCTTCAAGCTCTTGACCGGCTTTACACGCAACAGGAGGCTTGGCATGAATTAGCGGACAATTTGACTCGGCAGCTTGATCTGACTGATGCCGACAGCGATGAGCACGTTGTATTGCTCAACCGCCTGGCCGAGTTGAGAAAAAGCAGGCTCGGTGAAGAAGGCGCTGCGGTGGAAACCTATAGGAAAGTTCTTCAGGAGGATCCTGAAAACGAACAAGCACTGGCGTCTTTGGAAGCCATGTTAAACAGCGAGGAACACCAACTCAATGTTGCCCAGATTCTGGAGCCGATTTATCGGATGCGCGACGATTGGCAAAACTCGATACGCGTGTACGAGGTGATGGTCCAAAATACTTTTGATCCGGTCAAGAAGCTGGAACTACTTCATGGAATAGGAGAGCTGTACGAAATAGCCGGAGATGACGGGGCTTCAGCGTTTGCAACTTATGGAAGAGCGCTCGCAGAAGATCCTATGAACGAAGAGACCCAGAGTCGTCTTGAGCGGTTATGCCGCGAGCTGGGCAATTGGGAGGAGTTGGTCCAGCTCTACAGAAAACAGGCGGCTGACACTGTTGACACCGAGCTAGGGGTCATTTTGCTTACTCGTGTCGCCGAGATATACGATGCCCAACTGGAGGATCTCGAGAAATCAGCGGCCGCCTATTATCAGGTGCTCGAAATAAATCCCGAGCGAATTGAAGCAGCGGATGCACTGGAGCACTTGTTTACTCGTATGGATGATTCATCCAGACTGGTTCAGATTCTTTTGAAAAAATCCGAGATGATAGCGGATATCGAAGAAAGAAAGAATCTATGTTATCGCGCCGCCCAGATTCAGAAGGATATTCTGGAAAACCTGGATGCTGCGATAGAAATATACAGTAAGGTTCTCGAGATGGATGAGAGCGACATGGCGTCCCTCAACGCCCTGGAAGGACTCTACGTGCATCAGGAGAGGTGGGAGAACCTTAAAGATGTGTACATAAAAAAAGCTGAATTGGCGCCCACGGATGAAGATCGCAAGAAGATGCTTTATGTGCTGGGGCAGGTGTATGATGTTGAGTTGAAAGATGCTCTGCGCGCGATTGAAACCTATCGTTCGATTCTGGATATAGATCCGGAGGATCTCGAAGCAGTACAGGCGTTGGATCGCTTATATGAAGCCACCGAGAACTGGTATGAGTTGCTGAATATTTTGGAGAGGGAAGAAGAATTGGCAGAAGGCTCGGCTGAGGTTGTGGGGTTGAAACATCGAATGGGTTTGTTGTGGGAGCAGAAAATGGAAGATCTTTCCCGGTCCGTTGAGTGTTACCGGGAGGTATTGGAGATGGATCCGACGCACGATCCTACCCTGGAAGCGTTGGACCGGATAGTTCACGGTGAAAAAGAGCCGTTGCTTGCCGCTGGTGTTTTGGAGCCTGTTTACAGGGAGGGAATGGACTGGGAAAAACTGGTGGATGTTTACGAAGTAATGGTCAAGCACACAGAGGAAAGCGCTCAAAGAGTAGACCTTTTGCATCGTGCGGCAGGTCTTTACGAACAGCAACTGGAAACGTATGAAAGAGCTTTTGATGCTTATGGAAGAGCGCTGGAGGAAGATCCCACAAACGAACAGACAATAGGTCAACTGGAGAGACTCGCTTCCCAAACAGAAGCATGGGAGACACTTGCCGGGTTGTATGAGAATCAACTTGAAAAAATCCTGGACAGCCAACTCCAAATCAGCATGTTGTTGAAAGTCGCCAGAGTGTACGAGGAGGAACTTGAGCAGCCGGAAAATGCCGTAAGAAAATATGAGCGGGCTTTGGAACATGATCCGGAATGCAGACAGGCGGTTTTGTCTCTGGATCGATTGTTTGAAGCCATGCAAAAATGGGAAAGTCTCACAGATGTGCTGAGGCGGGAGATCCGAATGTCTGTTTCGGATGAAGAAATGGTGAGTCTCCAGTTTCGTCTTGGACAGATCTACGAACAAAACATAGGCAATATGGATGCCGCGCTTGAATGTTATCGCGACATCCTGACTACGCTGCCGGGACATTCGGCTACACTGGCTGCTTTGGAATTGCTGTTTACCGAAGGAATCAAACAGCCTGAGATAGCGGAAATCCTGGAACCGTTTTACTCGGATCATGGGCACTGGGAAAAGCTGGTCCGTATTCTCGAGGTTCAGCTTGGATTCGTCGAAGACTTGGTGGACAGAATGGCGGCCATCCAGAGGATAGCGGAAATCTATGAAAATCAGCTTGTTGACAGCGTAGAGTCTTTCAGGTGGTGGGGAACGGCATATTTGGAAGATCCCACGTCCGAACTGGTTGTGGAAGAGCTGGAAAGATTGGCCGATTCCACCGATTCCTGGGAGGACTTGGTGGAAGTGTATCAAAAAGCTTCGGAAACCAAGGCGGACGATCCCGGGTTGATGAAGATGATCCTTTTAAGAAAAGCGCGTATTTGTGAAAACAGAACCCAGGATCACGCGCAGTGGGAAGACGCGCTTTTGAAGGTTTTAGCCATTGATGAGAGAGATGCAGAAGCGCTGGCGGGATTGGATCGGCTTTATACCCATGCCCGGATGTATGAGGAGCTGGCTTCTGTTTTAAAACGCCGCGTGGAGTTGGCGGATGTTCCTGATGATGTAATCAGCTTTCACTTCAGGTTGGCCGAGATACAGGAAGTTTTTCTGGAGGATTCCGATGGAGCGGTGAAATCCTATAAGGCAGTGCTGGAAGAAGAGATGCGTAATCCAAGGGCGTTGGAGGGCTTGGAAAAGATATATTTCGGCAGGGAACAATGGAAGGAACTGTATGGGGTGTACGAACAACTTTTGGATGTTGCGGCCGGTGACTCTGAAATGGCTGATTGTTACGCCCGAATGGCAAAGATAGCTTCCGACGCGCTGGAAGATCCAGAGGATGCTCAGCAGAAATGGCACCAGGTTCTTGATTTAAGGGGCGAAGACCCTGTGGCGCTGGAAGCGTTGGCGGATCTTTTTGAGGAAGCTTCGCGGTGGCAAGATCTTGTAGAGATCTTGGAAAGACAAGTTGATGTGATGGAGGAGCCGGCGGACCGGATAGGTGTGCTGGATAGGCTGGGGCGCATACACAGGGACAACCTGCAGCAGGACAGGGAAGCCATAGGGGTTTTTAACCGGATCATGGAAATAGATCCTTCCAACACCTATGCGCTGTGGGTTCTGGCTGAGTTGTATCGCCAGACTCAGGCATGGGAAGAGCAGGCCCAGACACTTTATGAATTGGTCAGAATCGGAACCACCGAAGCGGAAATGTCGGATGAACAACTCATAGATCTGTATGGGCAGATCGGCGAATTACAGGGCCAAGTTCTTATGCGCCCAGATGATGCCATTGAAGCTTGGCAGCGTGTTTTGGATCTGGATCCGGGCAGCTTCAAAGCGCTGGGTGAACTGGAAACATTGTTTACCGCGGAAATGCGTTGGCCGGAATGTGTCCGGGTGCTGGAGCAGAAAGTAAATGCACTGGCGGATATTAACGAAAAGATCGAAGTGCTTTTACAGATAGCTAACATTTGGGAGGACAAGGAGATGCACCCCGTCAATGCTGCGGAAGCGTATGAAAGGGTGCTGGAGTTGGATCCTGGGCACATGACAGCCTCTACGAACGTTGAAAATATATATCGTGAAAACGAGGAATGGGCGAAACTGGTGGATATTTTGCTCGGAAGAATCGAGTATATCCAAAGCACCGACGGCAGAGTGGAAATTTTGCAGCAGACAGCAAAGATTTACGAAGAAAATATGGCTCCGCCTGACCTGGATTCCGCTTTTCAAACCCTTCTTTTTGCATTTGAGCTGGATTACACGAATGAAATAACAGCCAATGAGTTGGAGAGATTGGCCAGCGCCACCGATAGGTGGAATGAATTGCTTACAAAGTACAACGAGGAAGTTCAACAGCTTACGGATGTAGCGACCAAATGTGAACTACTTGTAAAAATAGGCCGCTGGTATGGAGAAAAGCTGAACCACCCTGAATATGCTATCGCCTCTTTGAAACAAGCCTTGCAGTTGGATCACAACAATCGTTCCGCTCTTGCCGGCTTGGGAGACTTCTACAAGCATCAGGGCCAATGGGCGGAATTGGTACAGGTTTTGACCAGAAGGGCCGAACTCGAAGAGGATCCAGCAGTATTGACGATTCTTTATTACCAGATGGGAGAAATTTACGAAAACAAGTTGTCGAATGTTATGGAATCGGCCCAAGCTATACAGCTTTCCATTCAAGCGTATCAGAAATCGCTTCAATCAGACGACGCTAACGAAAAGACTCTCCAGTCTTTGGAGCGGCTCTACCGCCAGAGTCAGCAGTGGGAAAACCTGGTGGATATTTTGAAGAAGAAAGCTGAGTTGGTCGAAGATACCGACGCTGTCATAGATCTAAAGTATTCCATTGGAGAACTGTACGAGGATCGGTTGGATGACGCGTATAGGGCGATAGAGAGCTACAAGGAAATATTGACGGTCGATCCACAGCATTTGCCGGCATTGAAGAGCCTGGAAAAACTCTACGAAAAAACCGGGCAAATGGAAGAATACCTGGATGTTCTTGAACAGCAACTCGATTATGTGGGAACAGACGAGGAAAGGATAACAAAGTACAATCAGATGGCTGCTGTATGGGAGGAGCATTTCGACAAAGTCAGCAGGGCCACTGAGTGTTACGAAAAAATCCTTCTTATCGATGAAAAAAATGAAGAAGCATATCGAGCCCTGGAGCGATTGTATCGACAGGAAGCGCAGTGGGAAGATCTTGTGGATGCGTATTCCAAGCATATAAACGCGATCCATTCCCCGGCTGACAGGATAGAATTGTTACGCTTGTCAGGAGAGGTTTATGAGCGGGAGTTGAAGGATCCTGACAGGGCGATTGACGCCTACAGGGCTATTTTTGACTATGACACAAATTACCTGGTGGCGGTGACGGCTCTGGCAAGGCTTTATGAAAACGTTTCAGATTGGGATAATGCCCTTGAAATGTTGCAGCATCTGGCGGAGCTTGAACAAGATCCGGTCATGCAGGTGGATATTCATCATAGAACGGGACATATTCTGCAGGAGGCGATGCACGATGTAGCAGGAGCTGAAGAAGAGTATGTCAAGGCACTGGAACTCGATCCCGCGTATGTGCCTTCAATGACCGCGTTGACGGAAATCTATAAAGAAAGAAATGATTGGATGAAAGCCGCCAAGATGATGATAAAGGCGGAGGAGCACACAAATAATATACTGGAAAGAACGAGACTGCTCAGAGACGCCGGCATCATCTACCTCGATTATCTCGAAGAAAAGTCCATGGCAAAGGATCTGTTGATCCGGGCGGTTGAGCTGGATCCTGAACATGTAGAAGCGGCAAAACCCTTGAGCGCTCTGTTGTTCGAGGATGAAGATTTCGAGCAGCTTGAAACAATAATGGACATGCTGGTTCGAAAAGCTGAAGGCGCTGATAAGTCGGAATTGAACGAACTATATTATCGAGCAGGTTACACATCACACAAGCTGGGAAAACTCGACAAGGCGCTCAAGTATTACCAGGCGGCCTATGACATAGATTCCACACAACTGCCGACACTGAAGGGCATGGCCAAGATACTTTATGATCAAGAGCAATGGGATCGGTCCTTCAAGATCTTCCAGACTATGCTTGTTCATCATCGAGATGATCAGACAAGCGAAGAAATAACGGATATTTTTTATCGGTTGGGAAATATCAAACAAAAGCTTGGTCAACGCAAAAAAGCTTTGAACATGTACGAAAAAGCCCTCGAAGTTGATCCCGCCCACAGGGATACGCTTTTGGCGGTGATAGATCTCCAGGAAAAGCAGAAGGATTGGGATGCTGTCATTCATGCAAAGAGAGCATTACTTCAAAGCTCTGATGAAGACGAGAAATTCAAGATTCTCGAGGAAATCGGTGATATCTACAATGACAAACAAGCTAATCCGCAAAAATCAATAGCGGCTTACCAAGAGGCTCTTGAAATCGATCCGGGATCTCACTATGTGCTGCAAAAGCTCATGGAACGCTATTATTCCACGAAGCAATGGAAAAAGGCGATAAGCATTATAGACAAGTTCATAGAGATGGAGTCGGATCCAAAAGTTCGCTTCAAGTATGCTTACGCAGCAGCGGCAATATTCAGAGATGAGTTGAAGGCCCTTGATGAATCCATGGAATATTTCAATCGCTGCTTGGACGACAATTGGGAACACCTGAAAGCGTTCGAGGCATTAGATAAAATTTGCACCCAGAAAAAAGATTGGAAAGCATTGGAGAGGAACTACCGCAAAATGATCAAGCGGTTGCCGCCGGAGGGCCAGGAAAAGTTGGGAGTGATGTTGTGGCACGGGCTTGGGGAAATATACAGATCGCGAATGCGCAACTACGATTCCGCTGTAGCTGCTTTCGACGTTGCTGCAAAGCTGGATCCGGACAATTCTCAAAGACACCAGATACTGGGAGAGCTTTATGAGACCATCGGCGGTCCGGAAGCAATGCAAAAAGCTGTCGTGGAATATCAGAGGGTGCTTAAATTTGAACCCGGCAGGGTCGACATTTTCAAGAAGCTTTTCCATCTCTACAACACTGAATTGCGAGAGTACGACAAAGCTTGGTGCGTGGCTTCTGCTTTGAGGTTTTACCGCAAGATAGAACCTCAGGAGCAAAGGCTTTTGGAAAGCTATCCGCAAAACAATCTGGTCAGGGCGAAGCAGAGGTTGGGAGATGAAATGTGGTCCCGCTTCATTTTCCACGAAGAAGAGAATAGAATTATCGGTGCTATTCTAGGGATTATCGCGCCTGCCGTGGCATACACCAGCGGTCGTCCTCTCAAGCAGTACGGGTTGAAGAGAAAAGATGCAAGGCCCCTTGCGACCGACAAGCTCATGTTTACGAGGTTGTTTAACTACGTGCTGCAAGTGCTCAATATTCAAGCAATGCCTGATCTATATATCAGGGATCAGCAACCTGGTGGAATGGTATCAGGAGTGGCCATTGAAAAAGGGCAGCTTTTGCCGTTTTGTATAGCGGGCGGCAGTTTGCTGCAAGGAAGAAATGAAAAAGAGTTGGCATTTGCCATCGCCAGAGAAATAAGTTACTTGAGACCGGAGCATCTGATCTTAAGGATTCTCGGCAACGTGAACCCCGGGGCATTGAAATCACTTCTTCTTTCAGCATTGACGCTTGTAAACCCGCAGCTGAAATTACCCGGTGTAGATCCGGCTGTTTTACAGCAGCAGGCGCAACTCATACAAAAGGGGATTCAGCCTTCCCAGCTCAGTGTTCTGAATTCAATGGCAAAGAAATTGATGGCCAACCCAGAGGCGGTCGATTTGGCGCGATGGTTAAATGGTGTGGAGGCGACTACTAACAGGGCGGGCTTTGTGTTGTGCAACGATCTGGCGGTCGCGGCGAACATGGTTCGGGTTTCCGATAGGGGTGGCGTTCCGGTGGGAGGGAGAACCATGGAGGAAAAACTCAGCGATCTGGTACTTTACAGCGTGAGTGAACCGTATTTCGAGATACGGAAACAGCTTGGTATGTCCATCGGCCAGCAGTAATTCTTTTTTATAGCCAGAGGGGGGTTTGTTTCTGAGTCAGCTCTTGATGGGGGAGGTTAAATCATCTTGCCATCCATCTTCTTTTATGGACAAGACATTGTAGATATTAACCTCTTTTTCTTTGCCTTTGACTTTCACCGGAGGGAGCGAAACGGTTTCGAAGCTGTCGTCAAGTAGACCGGCCGTGTTTTCAGAAATGAGGATCTCGCCTGATTTGGCCAGAGAACAGAGTCGGGATGCGAGGTTCACTCCGTCTCCCACAACTGTATACTGCATCGTCTTGGATGTGCCAATGGCTCCGCATACGACTTCTCCCGTGTTTATGCCTATGCCGATTTCAATTGGTTCCTGGCCTTCAGCCATCCTTGTGCGATTGAACTCTCTGAGAACTTTCATCATCTCAACGGCGCAACGAACAGACCTTCCGGGAGACTCGGGGTGTTCAACCGGAGCGCCGAATAGAGCCATGATTTCATCACCCACATACTTGTCGAGAGTTCCCTGAAACCTGAAAAGAACGTCGACCATAAGCTCGAAGTACTCGTTGAGCATACTGACGATTTCAGGAGCAGGTTTTCTCTCCGACATGGAAGTGAAACCCCTGATATCAGCGAAAAGGATTGTTACCTTGCGAAGTACTCCGCCTTGTTCCAAGTGAAGTTGGCCGGAAAGAATCTCGTCCACAAGGTTGGGCGACAACAACCGTTCAAACTGGGCGCGCATGGCGGCTTCCTGCTGAATACCGCGTGCAAGAATTGAATTCTGAATGGCGTTTGCCGCTTGGTTGGCGATACTGGAAAGTATTTGAAGGTCTTTATCGGTGAACGCGCTGGTGGCGATTCTGCTGTCGAGGTGAATTATGCCCAAAAGTTCATCGCGCCAGAGCAAAGGTACGCTCATCGTGGAACGTATTCCCTGCATTATGATGGAGTGAGCGCCGCTGAAACGACTGTCCATGGTAGCATCCGAGGACAATACCGCGGTTTTGTTTTCAGTCACTTCATTAAGAATGGTTTTCGATATGGCTATATCTTCATTTTCATCTTTGCCCTTGCCGTCGGTTCTTCTCTTGACAACCCTGGGCTTGAAGTCATTGTCTTTTTCTTTCAGCAGAATCACTCCTCGATCGGCGGGCAGCAGGTCGAACGCTTTGTCCAAGATCTTTTGCAAGAGTGAGTCAAGATTTACATCAAGGCTGAGGAAATGACCTACTTCATAGGCGATTCTGAGTTTTTCGTAGTCCCGTCTTAAAACGTTGATATCGTATATGTCTTTTTCAGGAAGAAATTCTCTGGCTGCTTCCGCGTCGATTTTTTGACGAATGTGACTTTGCAGAAATTCTGGGGGTTGTATGCTTACCTGGTTGAGTTCTTCCTGTTTTTTATCGGTTTCGCGATATACGAATCGGGTTGAACCCATGGAAACTTCGTCCCCTTCTTCGAGGACATGTTCCATGACCCGCTCACCTCGCAGATAAGATCCGTTAAGGCTTCCCAGGTCTCTGAACACATATTTGCCGTCGGGGGAAAGAAACACTTGAGCGTGTTCTTTTGAGACTATACGATCCAGAACCTGTATGGTGTTGTCTGGATGACGTCCGATGGTGTTGAGCTCTCTGAGCTCGAACTCCTGGGGTGGGTTGGTTGAAACTATGACAAGCTTAGCCATCTTTTTGAGGAACAATTTTTTGGGAAACTTTTACCGTTGATTAAGGATAGGGCACACTTGATGACGTGTAAAGCTCAAAATGGGGTTTTCGGATGAATGTGTCATGTGATGGTTTGTACAACAAAACTAGAACGATCAGATTCTCCGGATTTTTGGTCATTATTGGATTTGCTTTTGCGTCGGGCGGTGGATGTCGGAAAGAATGCGTCCAAGCTGTTTCCGAAAATGGAGAAGAAGAAGATTCGAATATAGTGGCACTGGTCGGGGTGCAACCGCCAAGAAAAGCGATTGAAGGTTTGCTTGGACTGGCTGCAAAAGCCAAGCCTTCTTTTGCCTGGATAAATCCCAAAACCATGACGAATATGGCGCTTGATTTAATAGAAGCCAGATCCGGCTTTATGGATGATTTGAATCCGGATGCCCCTTTATGGTTTGGGATGCTAAGCGGGAAAGACGGCAAACCATCTATATTTGGATTTGTTCCATTGAAGGAAGATCGAACCGGTTCACGAATAATGGATCGGATTTTCCTGAAAAAAGAGAGCAAGTCCGGATTGCATGTGTATGAAACGAAATCAAAAAAAACCATCTGGTGGAAAAAGCACAATGATTTTCTCGTGATTTCAAGTCGCCAAGAAGCGCTTCCCGCCTTGGAAACAATGCTGGTTCGAGATTTTGCAGGTCGAATTCCAGAAAGTGTTTTGGAAGCGGAGATACGACCGCTTACTATCTCCAAATCATGGGATATTGAATTAAAGGAAATGGTTTCAATGGTGGCTGTTTTCTCGAGGCTGGCTTTTTTGTCGACAAGGAGCAGAGCCGGAAATGATATTGTTTCCAGGATTGGGGTTTTGTTCAGATCTGCTGTGGACGAAAAAATGTCGCGGTATGCACGTAGGGCACGTGACATAGAAGCGCTTAGAATCCGATTGTTTTTCGACGAAAAAGGACTTGCCTTTGAAGGAATAGTTGTTCCAGAGCCAGGAAGTCGGATGGATGTGGCTCTTTCAGGTGCCAGGCCTGGAAGACCCACCGGCGAGGAGGCTTGTCCCGAATCTACCTATTTCTTTGTTTCTCGCCGAGAAGGATGGAGCGGGGAGAAGGTCCGACGGGAAAACCTGTCACGCTCACTTGTATATATTTTGAAACCCGGATTCACGAAAAGAAAGCAGGAAAGAGAAACACAAGAAGCGTTCGATCATTTTCTCCAAACAGCTTTTGGAGATCTAACCTTCATGTTGCACGGCCCATCTGCGGGACCCGAAGCAGGTCTGGGAGGGACTCTTTTTGGAAAGTTCCATGAAGCAGAAAAAGTTCGGATTTCGTTTTTGAAACTTGTTTCCCTGCTTCAAGAACTCGATTGGGCGAAACTGGAATCCCCAAGAGTGGCGCATGTCCTAAAAAGTATTCGAACGGTAGTTCGCAAACGGGAAATCGGACAAAACAAAATTCATGAAATCGATTTTGTATATGAAGGAGATCTTGTTTTTTTGAAGGGCTTTTTGACAGCGGTTTTCGGCAAACCGATTCTCCAGACGGCGGTTATTGTAAAAAAAAGGGATATAATATGGGCTTTCGGGTCCGGAGCCGGGGATAGGCTTGCCGGCCTTTTAGACAAGCATGTAATAACGAAATGCGACTTGATGAACCTAGACGATAAAGAAACAGGGACGTTATGGCTGGCGTTTTCCTTGGGAGCATTGATAAGAAGGGTGAATGTCTCCAAAAGATTCCGCGTTTCATCAGATTCAGTCGAGAAGCTTGCTGGAGACGGGGGTGTGATGTTTACCAAGGGTGTGCGGCGGAGAATAGTTGGAACGGAAAGAGAAAATCATGGAAAAGGAAAAGAGATTTTTGTCAGGTTTCATGTCGACGGCAGCGAAATACATGACATTTTTTCCCTGCTGGCGAGGTCCAAGGCCTTCCCCGACATTCTGAAAAAAACCTACCCGTGATTTTTTGATAATTGTGATAGAGAAGTCTACGTCATCCCTGCCAAAGCTTATTCAGTCTTATTGCGTCTTTGAGTTTGTGTTGCAATCTTGATGAATCGGGATGTGATTGGAGCGCAGCCTCAAGAAAAACCACAGCCTGGGCGAAAGATCTTTCCTTCAAGAGATCCGATGCTTTTTGCATGAGAGCGTCTATCTCCGTGTTCATAGAATTCTTGGAAAAGTTTTGTTTTTCTTCTTGTTTTTCGGGGTCTTCATTGTGATGAAGGCGAACATCTCCTCGCCGGAGTCCCCGATCATATAACCGACGGGATCTCTCAGAACTCAATACTTTATATCCTTCGGACACTCTTTTATATACCTTGGAAATCTTTTCTTTAAGAGAAGCGTCCTCCAACCCGTGATGACGATCGGGATGAAGATGTACGGCGCGGCGATAAAACGCATTTTGTATTGCGGTCGTGGATGCCCCTCTGCCTACGCCCAGAATCTTGTAATAAGAAAGACGATCCAATTCTGAATAAAGGCGCTCGACCAAGGGACGAATCTCTTCCGCCAGGCTTTTTTGAGCTTCTTTTTCTTGAACCATCACTTCCCTTTCGACGCGGGTGGGAGTTCCAAATCCGCGTGATCCTCTTCTTCCGTGGTTACTTCCCGAACCGGGAGGTCTTTTTGCAAAGCTTCCAGATCTCTTTCCATGGGAGCACCGAGTATTTTCATATATGCTGTTTGAAAAGAACCGCTGTCTTGATGTCGTGCACGCACCTGCAGGATTCCATCGGTGTCTATTTCAAAAGACACCTCCACTTTTACTTCGCCTCTCAATGCCGGTCGCAGACCGCTGAGGGTCAGTTCTCCCAGGTAGACATTATCTTCAAACCGTCTCTTTTGGCCTTGGCACACTCGAATGCTGACCGAGTTTTGGTAATCCGCGCTGGTTGAAAATATTTTTGTGCGTTCCGCTGGTAATTGTGAATTTCGGGGTATTACGGATGTTGCAAATCCGCCGACCGTTCCTATGCAAAGCGATAAGGGAGTTACATCCAGGAGAAGGGCAAGGGGAGAGGTCATGGAGATGGATGGTTCCAGCAAGGAAGCTCCCTGAATGGCGGCACCTACAGCGACCACTTCATCCGGGTTGATTTCATCTTGTGGTTGGACATTGAAGTAGTCGGTCACTGCTTTTTTTACAAGAGGAATGCGTGTTGATCCACCGACAAGGACGACATTGTCAATATCGTGAGGTGCCATTTCCGCGATGGCGAAGGCTTCGTCGCATATGGTCAAGGTCCGCTCCACCAGATCCGCGATGATGCAATCCAAGCTTTCGCGGGTTAACTCGTAAACCAGGTTGAGAGGTTTTCCTCCGGGGCCGTATGCAAGTTCCTTCAATGCTGCCGAATGGCGGTCTTCTTTTGAAAGCCGGCATTTGATGCTTTCCGCAGCCGACCGAATTTTCAACATGGACATTTCATTGTGCCTGACATCGTAATTGTGTGAACGCATGAAAGCTTCTGTAATTTCGTCTATGAGACGGTCATCAATGTCGTCACCTCCAAGGCGGGGATTTCCTGCTGTTGCAAGGACTTCGAATATTTCCCCTGATATCTTCAATATCGTGACATCAAACGTTCCTCCTCCGAAATCGTACAAAAGCACGTGGGAATCCATGTTTTTGCCGTGGCCGTACGCAAGAGCCGCTGCGGTGGGTTCGTTTATTATTCGTATTACGTCCAGGCCGGCCAGTTTCCCCGCTGCCTTAGTTGCGGTTCTTTGTGCATCATTGAAATTGGCCGGCACGGTTATGACGGCTTTGTGGAGACGATCACCGAGTTGCTTTTCAGCCAGGTTTTTCATGTGTTTTAGAATAAGAGCGGAAATCTGTGTGGGTGTAAGTCTATGGTTTCGCAAATGGATAAGGGGTTGCTTGTCCTTGCCCTCGGTAATTGTGTATGGAAGTTTTCGAATCAGATTCATTGTTTCAATGGAATCCACCGGCGAACCAATCAATCGTTTGATGGAAAAAACCGTGTTTTTGGGATCGATGAGGCGTCTTTTTTTTGCCGCGGGGCCGACCAAAACGGTTCCTTTCGGATGAAACGATACAACTGAAGGTTGTATTGTTTTTCCGTTTAGATCCTTGATTATGCGGATTTTTTTTCCAGAATATACAGCCGCGACCGAATTCGATGTGCCCAGATCTATTCCAAGTACTTTTTCTTTTTGCATGCGAAGTATTTTATCCCTTAAAAAAGAACGATTCAATGGGACAGGGAAATCATTTCCATACTATTCCTATCCTAATGCCGTGGACGATCGAATACAAGAACTAGTCAAATTTCTCGTGATGTGACAATCGGTGGATCTTGACTTTCCGGTTCTTGGAAGCATATCGTTCCGGCTACGGAATCAGAAGATGATCCTTGATCCGAATTGAGGATGTCGATTGAAAAAAGAGGAGGAGGGACGGGCTTGACGATTGATTTTGCTTGGAGCGTTTAGGAGGGTTTGATGCTGGTCATATATGCTACGTTCGGAGGATTGGGAGCTGCACTTATTTTGTTGACCCTTTTTGTGGGCGACGCGGATACGGATGCTGATGTTGAAATCGAAACTGAAGTCGGCGCCGGGCCGGATGTAAGCGCGGAAGTGGATTTCGATGCAGGGGAAGGAGGATCCGGCTCAGGTTTGGACTTAGGAGTTTGGCTGCCTTTTTTCAGCATTCGTTTCTGGGTTTTTTTTGCGTGTTTTTTCGGGGTAACCGGTACGATCCTGACGATTCTGGAAAGTGGATTCATTGTAACCCTGATAACATCTTTGGCACTGGGGATTGCAACCGGGTGGCTTGCTGCTTTTGCAATGCATAAGCTTTCAAAAGAGCAGGTTTCGAGCGGTGTAACATCAAGGGACTACATTGGTCTTTCCGGCAAGGTGTTGTTGTCCGTCAAAAAAGGAAAGCAGGGTAAAATAAGGTGTTTTGTAAAGGGAAGCTTTGTGGATATCGAAGCCGAAACTGATTCGGATAAGAGTATTTCAAGGGGTTACGAGGTTTTAATAATAGAGATGAATGGACATGTAGCAAAAGTAGTCAAAGCTCCGACGTCTGTTTGTGAAGAAGAAGAAATTTGTTCTGAACCGGCCAAAGGGGACGAAGAAGAATAAAAGGAGGCTTGTAAAATGGGTGAAAATGTAATTTTGGCCTTGCAGTACTCGGTCATCGGCCTTGTGGCGGCTTTGGTACTGTTTGGCATTATTTATTTCTCGGTATCGCATTTCATGTATATCGGGCGGCCGAATGAGGTTTTGATTTTTTCCGGACGAAGCCACAAAGAAAGATTGCCGGATGGGACAGTGGTTCAGCTGGGATACAGAAAGGTATTCGGCGGCAGATCCTGGAGAATGCCTATCATTGAAAAGGTTTCAAGGATGGACCTTACTACCATTCCGGTCAGTGTAAGGAGCAGTAACGCGTATTCGAAAGGTGGTATTCCCCTTGCTGTTCAAGCGATAGCAAATGTAAAGATATCTTCCGACAGGAGGATCGTAGGAAACGCTATAGAGCGCTTTTTGGGGAGAAGCCGAGAAGAAGTGCAGCGGGTGGCCAGAGAGACTCTTGAAGGGCATCTCAGGCAGGTGCTGGCCGAGATGACCCCGGAAGAGGTGAATGAAGAAAGGCTTGTATTTGCAAGGAAGCTGGCGGAAGAAGCCAACGATGATTTGGCCAAATTGGGCCTTGATCTGGATACCTTGAAAATACAACACATTTCCGATGAGACCGATTATCTGGATTCTATTGGCAGGAAAATTATAGCGGAAATAATCAAAAGAGCTGAAATAGCCGAGTCGGACATGGAAAGGGAAGCCGCCCAGGCGGAAGCCGATGCAACCGGTCTTTCAGAAGTTGCAAGGCAGGAAGCGTCTAAGGCCATCGTAATGGCTCAAAACGATCTCAGACGGGTAGTAGCCGATCTGGACGGGCAGGCAAAAAGTGAAGAAGAACGCACAGTGGCTGCTGCTCAGACTGCAAGGGCCTTGGCTGAACAAGAATTGCAGAAAGTCAGAGCCGAGCTTGAGCAGAAGCGGCTGGAGGCCGACATAGTGGTTCAAGCCGATACGGAAAAGCGGGCACAAGAAGTTGTGGCCAAGGGGAAAGCCGCTTATGTCGTAGAAGAGGGAAAAGCCCAAGCCGTGGTTTTGCAGATGCTAAATGATGCATGGGCCGATGCGGGCGCTGCTTCCAAGGAAATATACCTGATACAACAACTTGAAACCATAATATCTGCAGTGGTTGATGCAGTGAAAAAGGTGAGGGTGAACAATGTCAATCTTCTTGACGACGGCGAAGGATCGAGTTTGCCGGCCTATGTAAGCTCCTATCCGGCCATTGTTACCGCTGTTTTGAAGGAGTTGACCAGGTCAACCGGGATCGATGTACCCGCCGTGCTTGCAGGCGGCGAAGGGACCAAGGGTCGGCCGCTGTCTCCGTCCGGGGGGATCGGGGGAACCGGACCGGGATTGAAGAGCTGAAGGATTGATGATTCTGATTCAGGAGGTTTAAGACGATGGGAACTTTGTTGACAGTGGCCGTGCCGGCTGTAGTGGTCGCTTTGGTACTGATACTGCTGGCCTTAAAGAAAATGGTATATATTTGCGCGCCCAACGAGGCATTGATCTTTTCCGGCAAGAAGAGAAAAGTTCGTGTGCGAAGAAAAGTAGGGGACAGGTATGTGGAAGAGGAGCGAACCTTGGGTTATCGAATCATAAAAGGAGGACGCGGCTTCCGTATTCCCCTGCTGGAAAGAGTTGATAGGCTGGATCTTACGAACATGATAATCGATGTGTCTATTACCAGCGCATATTCAAAAGGAGGCATACCTCTTGGTATCCAGGGAGTGGCCAACGTAAAGATTTCGGGTGAGGAACCTACGATAAATAACGCAATCGAGAGATTTTTGGGGAAAACCAGGGAAGAAGATATTCGGATAATAAAAGAAACGCTGGAGGGTAACTTGAGAGGTGTTTTGTCCACCTTGACACCGGAAGAAGTGAACGAAAAAAAGGAAGCTTTTGCAGAAAACCTGCAGGCTGAAGCCGTAAGTGATCTTCAGCAGTTGGGCGTGGTGGTGGATACGGTCAAAATTCAGAATGTTTTCGATGATGTCGGATATCTCAACTCGATTGGAAGGATCAGGTCCGCGGAGATCAAGAGAACGGCCAGGGTTGCGGAGGCCAAGAATAAAGCGCTTGCCGCAGTGAGGGAGGCTGAAAACCGGAAAGAGACTGTTTTGAGACAGATCGAAGTTCAGATGAGAACAGCGAAAGCGGAAGCTGAAAAAAGAATTCGAGATGCAATCACCCGCAGAGATGCTGTTGTTGCCGAAGAGAAGGCAGTCGTCAGTGCAGCTATTGCAAAAGCCCGGGCAGAGATAGAAATGCAGGTGGCTCGTTTTGAACAGGTGAAAAGGAGGCTGGAGGCGGATATTATGCAGCCTGCGCTCGCCCAAGCTCACGCTGATATGGCAAAAGCCAAGGGACTTGTAGCCAAGTTCATTGAAGACGGACGGGCAAAAGCCGAAGCTTTCCGTTCCATTGCAGACAGCTGGAAAAAAGCCGGAGTCGCGGCCCGCGATATGCTTCTACTCCAAAAACTAGATGAATTGTTGCCGCAGGTGCTTAGGGTTGTAGATGATTTGACAGTGAATAATCTTACAGTGCTTCCAAAGAAGGGAGGATCTTTTGCAGCAACAGCTACCTCTCTAAATGAGCAGTTAAAGGCTTCGTTGGGGGTGGATCTGGCTAAAGGCGCCAAACGATGGTCGGAAGGTTGATCCGTAGAGCCAGGTTGTTGTTTTTCACTTCCTACGCCTTGCCAAAACAGGTGTCAAGAAACACATGACAACGGAACAAAGGGTTGCTCCAAACAAACCCTGTCCCAATCCGGACCGGGTTTGTAAGTGCTTTACTTCTCCCCAAAGAGTTTCATCGAAGATCAACGCGAGACGGACATCATCGACCGCTGGGTTTACCTGCCTGATAACCAGGCAGAAGAAGGTCGAAAGTAAAAGAGCGGTAATGGAAAAAAGAATCGGAACGTAACGGGGAACCGGTTTTTTTACGAGGAAAGACAATCCAGCCAAAAATCCGCACGCTCCGACAACGGTGAGAGACAAAACAAAGTTTCCAGCAGTGTCTAAGCCTGAATAATTTCCAAAAAAGTTCTCAGCCTCTACGTATCGAAAGGAAAACCAAGGCGATAAAGCAATGCAAATCCCCGAGATTGCGTAGATTGCCGCAGCTAAAAGGATGAAAGGTTTCTTGCGGCTGTTAGATGTTGTTTCTTTTTCTTCTTCCATTTTCGCCTGCAAACCCAGTCGAACCAGTATGAATGCAAAAAAGACGCTGATCAAGAAGTGAAGCCCTAATCGGCAAAAAAAGATATCTGAAAAAGTGATGATGGAGGCCCAAAAAACCGATCGATCATTTCCTTGACTAAATAGATAAAGATCACTTATTCTAAAAAAAGAGAAATGTGTTTATTGAAAAATTGGTAATTAATAGCCGTAATGAGATAATGGAAAGGACATTCAACGGGTTTTTACTGGAAAATTTTGAAAAAATATTGGTTTTGTGTATAGTTAAGATGAAATAAATTAAGTTATGTGACGGTTTTTATAATGGCCAACAATTACTCGATCAAGAACACACATAAATACGGGAAATGGACATGGTGTCCATTTGTGTAAACAACATGCAAAAACACGGAGGTAGTTGAAATGAAATCTTTAGTACGTCTTTTTTTAGTCCTTATGCTGTCGGTCTTTTTCGTGGCTTGCGGTGATGATGACAATGACAAAACCGTTGAATGCGATCCGCCTTGTGACTTTATGGCATGCGAGGAATGCGTGGACGGAGAGTGCGTCTTCCAGTGCGAGGGAGATCAGGTTTGTGAAGATGGAGTGTGCGTGGATCCGGTGGGGGATTGCGACCCGCCCTGTGACCCGATGGCATGCGAGGAGTGCATCGATGGAGTGTGCGAATTCATTTGTGATGAAGGCGAAGAATGCGTGGACGGAGTGTGCGTGGATCCTGTGGAAGAATGCGACCCGCCGTGTGATCCGATGGCATGCGAGGAGTGCATCGATGGAGTGTGCGAATTCATTTGTGATGAAGGTGAGGAATGTGTGGAGGGAGTGTGCGTGGATGAAAACGACAACGGAGACAACGGAGACAACGGGGACAACGGGGACAACGGAGACAACGGAGACAACGGGGAGGACTGATTTCACGTCGTCTCACGCTCTTTTTGCGTAAACTTTTCTTGACGGGGAGTGCTTGGGTACTCCCCGTTTTTTTTATCTTCTAAGCTACGGTTTTCTCAGAAATTTCAACATGCCTACATACCTTAATAGGTGGTTTTGCCGATGATAAAGTGATAAATATCCAGTGGGTGATCGGTTGGTAACAACTTTCTTTGAGGGTAATAGTTGAAAAATCATCTTTCAGAGTCCGGCGGACAAGGGAAAGAATCGGTGGATTTGCCTTTCAGCCTTGAGATCAAGGGAGGCAAGGTTTTTTTGTGTTTGGATTCGATCCGCGCAACGAACTGGCTGAAAGTGAATCGTTTGGAGATGGTTCTTCCCGGATTGAAATTTCCTTTTGACCTGGGGAGCGGATTGGGAAAGTTCAGAAACCGGCTTTGTCGGTTGTCTTTGTTGGACATCACGATAGATGCCAACCTCTTTTTGGAAGATCTTGCTGTTGAAAAGAAGCTGAATGAAAAGGGGATTTGTGCGCTGGCATTGGAAGGAAGTTTAGTGTTTTATGGAGCTTCCGCCGTTGAATCAATGGGAGTCCCTTTTTCAGTTCGGTTTTCAGCGAGTTCTCTGGATAGAAAAATTATTTTTGCAGCGGATGAAACATTTGTTTATGGAAAAGGACTTTTGCCGGGAGCTGTGATTGTTTCCGGATTGCTTGCAGGTTTGGGAATACGTCTGGACATGGACCGGACTGCCTATCCTGTTGCTCTTTTGGGGCCGGATGCGGTTGTTGGGGATATTTTGGAGGGGGTGCTTTGGGAATTGCTGATTCCTTGCGGTTGGAAACTTCCCGATCGGCGGGGAATGGATATAGCGAATTTGGAGTGGGAGGACACATGTTTGAGGATACGCTTTGAAAAAATGGAGATGGGAGATTCCGCGGTAGATGTTGAAAAATCAAGTTGGATTATTCATGCAGACGGCGAGGGGGCGATTTTGGATGGGAGGCTTCAGGATGCCTTTCAATACTACTCGGAGAATCTGGAAAAAAAACCACACGATGAATTTGTTTTGCGCCGGGTACTGGATCTCGGCCGGAGTTTTCCTTCCGAAAGAAGCCGGATTGAGGAACTGGCAAAAAAATGCTCAGACAAAAGTCGGATGGCCGCTTTGATGACGCTGGCATCTATAAGCTTGGCCGGTGGGGATGTTGTTCACGCGACCGCGGTTTTTTCGGAGGTCGTTGCATTACTTGAGGAACAGGGGCGGGAAAAAGAGGCGATGGTGGGAAATTTTGGATGCGCAACACTTTTGGAAAAGACCGATCCGGAACAGGCTGTGGATTTGTATTTGCGCGTGTTGCGGAGTGATCCGGGAAACCCTGAGGCGCTGGATAAACTTTCGAGTTTATATAAAGAGCTTTCCATGTGGCGGGATTATACGGTTTTGCTTCGCAAAAAAACATCCGTGGGAACAATAGAAGATCGCACTGCCGCTCATGTTGAGTTGGGGTGGTGCCATCTGGAGCGCTTCCATGATTTGCTCAGGGCAAGGGCAGAGTTTGAGAAAGCAATAAGGATGAATGAAAGAATGGCTTCCGCGTGGATGGGACTGGCGGAAGTGCATCTTGCAAATGGGGATGCGCAAAAAGCGCTGGGCGGACTGGCCAAGGTGGAAGAGTTGATGGTGGGACGAAAAGACATTTCACCGGTCTCGGTCGGAGTGAAGAAAAGTGTCCTTTTCAAAATGTCGGGGAGAAACGAAGATGCGGAAATAGCGATCAGAAAAGCGCTTGAAATCGATCCTGAGGATGACACCGCTCAAAAGACAGCGGTTGAAATCTTTGAATCTTTGGAAAAATGGGATCTTTTAGCTGATTTGTTGCGCAGGAGAGCCGGGAAAGAGTCTCTTGATCGAGAGGATCGTTTGCGGGTAATGACCCATTTGGCAAAGGTCGAGGTTTTCGGCAGAAAGGATCCGGGTGCAGGAAAAGTGGTTCTGGATGAAGTTTTTGATCTGGAACCGGATTTTGTTGAAGGGTTGCGATGCGCAGTTCAAATTGCAAAACAAGCAGGAGATACGGAAGAGCAAATCCGGTATCTTTCGAGAATTATTCTTCTTGAAAAAGATGACGAAAAAAAATTCGGGCTTATGGTGCGAAGGGCCGAGCTTAAGATTGCCTTGCAGACAGATATAGAGCTTACGATTGCAGATCTTGAGACCGTTGCAGCAGCAAAAGGGGATTTCACGTTACGAGCTCTGGATTTGCTGGCCGGGATTTACCGCGAAAAGGGGATGAAAGATTGTTTGATCAATAGTTTCGAGTTGTGGATGGAGGAAAACAAGGGTGGAGAGATTGACAAGAAAAAACTTTTAGAATGCTCTCTTGAGCTGGGCGAACTTTTATGGGAGAGAGGATCGGAAAGCGACCTTAGAAAGGCCAGGCGGTGTTTTGTAGGCGCAGTGGATCTGGATTCCGGCAATCCCGAGCCATTGAAGAAGATGGCTTTGTTTTTGGAGGCGGCAAATGACAAGCAGCAGTTGGAAAGAGTGCTGCAGCGCTTGGTATCATTGTTGCGTCGAAAAGAAGGATGGAATGATTTAGGCAGAGCCATCGCGTGGTTGGGAAAAGTCAGATTGGAGATGGGAAGGGTGGAGCAGGCTGCGGAGGCGCTAAGGGAAGCTTGCCGTCTTGAATCTGAAGATCCTGAAATATTGCAAATGCTGGCCGTCTCGGAAAAAAGGAGCGGCAATTTTGAACAAGCGCGTGATGCATACCTGAGGCTTTGGGAACTTGGCATTGGACAAGATGAAGAGCGTGCCCAGGCGGCGTTTAATCTCGGCAAAATATACAGGGCGGGAAATGATTTTGAAAAGGCGGCTGATTTTTTTAGAGCGGCTCTGGATTGTGGACTGCCGGACAAAGAGGAGGTTCGAGAATGCAGGCAGGGAATCTGCGATGCTTTTGTGAGAAGTGAGCGTTGGGAAGACGCTGCGAAGGCGTACCGGAATATGGCTGAAGATCCGGAACTTTCTCCTGAAGAGCGGGCATCGGCCCTTTATACAGGGGTGGAATTGTTGCACAAGCGGCTGGACAAGAAGGAAGAAGCGATAGCATTGAGTTGCAAGGTGTTGGAGTATCGACCGGATCATGTCGGCGCCCTGAATACCTTGGAAACACTATATGGCCGTGGGGAAATGTATGAAAAACAGGCCGGAATAATCCGTAAGAAAATCAATCTTCCGTTTCTTCACAACGCTGAAAAGGTTGCTCTTTTAGGTCGCCTCGCCAGGCTTCAATGGGAAGAATTGGGTCAGGTCCAAGCAGCCCGCGAAACCTGTCGGGAAACCCTGGCTTTAGACAAGGATTATTTGGAGGCGCTGCTTTTTTTAGCCCGGGACTATTACAACAGGGAAGATTGGAAAAACTGCTGGAGCAGTTACGGCCGCGTGTTGCAAAGCATTGCAGAGCATGGTTTGGATGATCCGATCAGAAAGCAGCGATTGCAAGTCGAAGGGAGAAGCAACCTCGTTCGATCGGCGATCGAACTCGGTTTGGACGAGGAGCTGGATGAAAATGCGGAATGGATTTTAAAGAACGATCCGGGCAACAAGAAGGTGTTGGAACAGCTGGATCGTTATTATGAAGAGAGCCGGGACCAGGAAGCGCTTTGCTCCATTTTGCGTAGGAGAGCTGAAACGGTTGTCGGTGAGGAGGGAATCCGGATCAAGATCCGGCTTGCAAACATTCTGAAAGACAAACTCAAGGAAAACCGGAAAGCTGCGGAAGTGTACAGGGATATCCTGAGAGAAGATCCCGTGTGCAGTGAGGCGCTGTTTGGTTTGGCGGAGATACTGAAAAGGGAAAATCGCTCAAAAGAAAGATTAAAAGTTCTGGAACGATTGGTGTATTTCCTTGATGGAGAGAGAGGCCGGGAACAATCTCTGAAAACGGATCGAAAGCAACTTTGGAAAGAACTCGGTGTTTTGTACTTCGAGTTTCAGGAAAACATCAAGGGGAGAAAATGGATACTTCGTTGCCTTTCGGAAAACCCCGAAGATCTTGAAGCAGCCGAAATCCTGGTACAGGCTGAGAGAAAAGGCGGCGATGTCGAGAAAATAAAAGAAGCCTTGGTTGCGTGGAGCCGAGCGGCAACAGATCCCGGTCTGCAGAGGGAAATACTTCTGGAACGGGCGAAGTTTTACCTCAATGAATTGAACGATCCCGAACAAGCCCTGTTGATTTTGGATGAAGTCGCAATAGGGGAAGCCCATGAAGATGAAATAATACTAAAAGGGGAGGCTTTGGAGCGGAAGGGAGACTGGGCCGGAGCGTTCAGTTGTTACGAGGATCTGGTTGAACGGACCTTAGACACGAACGTCGAAAGTGCTGTGCGCGAAAAGCTGTTCAATTTGGCCCAGGGCCGTCTGAATGATGATGAAGCCGCAGAACATCATGGGCTGAAGCTTTTGGAACAAAACCCGGATGACTTCGAATTAGCCGACCGGCTGGCTCGGATTTATGAAAGACAGAACGATGAAGAAATGCGCCGGCGTATGCTGGAGCGTTGTTTGAAAAACCTGGAAAAGGAAGAAGAAGAGTTCCATAGAAAAAGGGATGTGATAATCAAACTTGCCGGATCCTGGATGAAAGAAGATCGGGGAGGACTTTTGAAGGCGAAAAAGATATGTCTCGATTTTTTAGAGGACTCTCCGGAAGACCTGGTTATTTTGGAACTTCTTCATGATATTGAAAATGAGGATCAATCGTATTTGAGCGCGACGCATACGGTTGAAAGAATAGTTTCGATCCTGACGAAAGAGATGCTTTCGGAAAAAGCGAGATCATCGCTTTTGGACTGGTATCTCAAACTCGCCGGGCTGTACGAAAAAATCGAACAGTGGGAGTCTTCGGAAGAAACGCTCGAAAAGGCGCTCGCTGTATCGGAAGAAACAGAGCGCGTTTTTATATTGGAGCGATTGCTTGAACTCACCGTAAAAAAGGAGAACTGGCGAAAAACAGCTACGTTGGTGAAAGAACTGCTCCTATTTCGAAAGACCCCCCGCGATCTATGGTTGTCTGTAACTGCTTATGAAAAAACAGGTAGACTCGATGAAGCCATAGAAGGCTTGAAAATCTTGCAGAAGGAGGGCTGCGAAGAGGAAAGAATAAAAGAAAAACTGAAGGAATTGTATTTTCATTCGGGGCGGCATCAGGAGTTGGCCAAAGAGTTTCTGCGAGAAGCCGACGAAGCTGAGTCTGATGAGGATGGATTTTGTTTATTTTTGAAGGCAGCTGAGCATTTTTCTTCCGCTAAAGGAGGGGGTGAAGACGCTTTTAATTGCTTGATCAAAGCATGGGAAAGAATTCCCGGAGATCCCCGCGTCGCGGATCAAATGGAAACCATTTTGTCCAAACCTGAGGATTTAGATAAACTCGTTGCCGCTTTTTGCAGCGGAGCGAACGATGAAAAGGCCGGAAAAAGAGAACGCTCCTTTTTGCTTTTTCGAGCGGCGAAACGTCTTGTTGGAAGTGTTTTTGAAGGAGAAAACTCGGACCATGTCGAAAAAGGGGAGGGCTTGTTGTCGGACGCTTTGACGATAGATCCTTCCAATGAGGAAGTAAGATCCCTTCTGTGTGAAATCTATAGGAAGAAGAAAGATTGGGTTTCTTTGACTGCTGGATTGCAGGAATGGATGGAAAACACGCAGGTTCCTCAAAGGCAAATGGATCTGGGAATAGAGTTGGCCTCCATTTTGTGCGAAACAGATGAACGAGCTGCTCTTTCAGTTCTGAAAGGGCTGTCGGTCGGAGAAAAAAATCGGGAATTTCACGAATTGATGGCAAGGTGTTGTGAGGTTGTGGGCTTCTTGGAAGATGCTGAACGCTCTCTGGGAAATCTGGCTTTGTTTGAAAAACCCGCCTGGCCTGTTTATCTCAGGGCCGCTGACTTGGCAGCCCGCAGGGGTGATGTTGAAAAAGAAAGGGAATGGCTCAGAAAGGGTATTGAAGAAGGTGGTCCGGCTTCTGAACTAGCTTGTCGCTTGGCGGAAATTGAGCGGAAAAGGGGCAACATTCGAGAATTGGTCCAAACGCTGGAATTCTGGGCGCGGTCTGTCGATAATCCGGAAAAGAAAGCGGAGATCCTTTTAGAAGCGGCGCGAACGCTCAAGGAAACAGACCCGGAAAAAAGTCTTCGTTTGCACGAAGACATTTTGGCCCTTATGCCGGATGAAATGCTTTTCAGGCGGCATTTTGCAGATCTGGCTTTAGAGATGGGAGAATTGGAACTTGGAATAGAGGCGCTTTCTTTACTGCACGAAAACATGGAGGTTGACCAGAGAGATGCCAGGGGTGAGATATCAGTGGCCATGGCCGCGGCCGTGGATGGAATAGGGGGCGACAAAGAAGCTGCGCGCGATATTTATCTAAGGGCTGCCGAAGAATTTGAATGCCGGGAATCCCGCGTGGAGGCGTTGAGAAAAACAGTATCATTGTCTCGTGAAACAGATGTGCCCGGGCTGGAAGAGGAAGCTTCCAGGGCGCTCATCGAAGAGCTTGGCGAAGGTCAGGAGGTTATTGATCTGAAAAGACGTCTTGTAGAATTGGTGGCGGAAAGGGAAGCATGGAAAGAGGTCTTGAGTTTGTCCGAAGAGCTTCGCAGCCTGGGAAAAGGAACAGCTGAGACGTTTAAGCGCGAAGCCACAGCCTTGGAGATCCTGGGTTCTTGGGAAAGGGCGGCACAGGTCTGGTTTGAATGTGCGGATGCAGCTGAAATCGGTTTTGAGGAGAAATCTGAATATCTTTTGAGGGCGGCTTCGTTACAAAGAGACAGGTTGGAAGATCCCGTCGGCGCTCTTGATCTTCTTAAATTGGCCATGGAGGCAAATCCTACCGACCCCGACATTCCGGATAAGATCGAAGCGCTTTGCCGGCGATATGAGATGTGGGAGGATCTTCTTGTCGTAAAAGAACTTTCAATGAGGGGCGCGGATAATCCGACGAAAACAAAGATTCTTCATGACATGGCCGTTTTGAGGGACAGGTGTCTGCATGATACTGATGGAGCGGCTACATTGCTTGCAAGGGCTCATGGAATTAATCCTCAATTCTATCCGGCCTTAAAACCTTTGGGGGAATACCATTTTCGCCTGCAAGAATGGGCGCCGGCAAAGGATTATTTTCTCCAGGCGCTTGAAGATCCTGATCTAAAGGTTTCGGGAAGGGTGGAGATCCTGGATCGCCTTTCCCAAATCGAAAAGGCGGAAGGCCGCGTGGAAGAAGAGCTTCGATATTTGTCTGAAGCGGTGAGCATGGAGCCTCACAGGGATGACTTGTGGAAGAGAATACAGGAAGTGCATGAAAAGAAAGGAGATGAGGAAAGCCTTCTAGACGTGTTGAAGAACAGGGCGGATTTGTCGAAAGGGGGGGAGAAGGTAAAGCACCTAATGGCTGCCGCTGTGGTCGCAGATCGCAAACTTGGGAGAACAGAAGAAGCGCTCAGGCTTTATGAAGCTGTCGTTGAATTGAGCCCGGAATTAGTAAGTGCAAGAGGGAGAATTTTGAACCTGTTGCGAGAGAAGGGTGATTGGAAACGCTTGATGGAGCGTTTGAAGGCTGAATTGATTGTGGCTCAAGGTTTGCGCAAGGCCCAGGTGGCTGAAGAACTGGCTTCACTTCATGAAGAAAACGGTGATGGAAAGACAGGGGAATATTATTGGCGAATAGCCTATCGAGAAGATCCGGGAAATGCGAAAACGATCCGCTCTCTTGCCGACAATCTTGCGAAACGACGCAAATGGCAGGATTTGGCTGACTTCTTGGAGATTTCTTTGGATACAGTTGCATTGCCGGATGCAGCCCTTTCCGGTTTCATGGCATTGCTTGGAAGAACTTATTTTGAAAAGTTGAAAGATATCGACAAAGCGATGGAGGTTTTTGAAAGGGCTGCCATGAGAAATGCGCTTACGGCAAGAAGTGCAAATCTTCTTGCTCGAATATATCGCATTCAAGAAAAATATCAGGATTTGGCGGAGCTTTTGGAAAAAGAAAAAGAAACTGTTCGTTCGGAATCGAAGCGCAGGGAAATATTGGAGGAACTCGGCGGACTTTACGTTGATAAATTGAAAAAGCCGGCCGCTGGAGCAGGTGTTTATAGATTGTTGTTCGATGCGGATCCCTCCAAGGATTTCGAAAAAGGGGTCCTGTCGGTCAATTTGCTTGTCGATTCAAGCAAATACGAGGAAGCGGAAGCTTTGGCAATGCATGTGGCCATGAAAGCTCCTCGTGAAAAAGAAGCGGAAGCCCGGCTTGTCTGGGGGCTGATATTGTTGGATTATCTGGGACGAGAAGATCATGCGTTGGAAGTTTTGTCCGAAGCGGTCGAAAAACGCCCGGACCTGTCCGACGGCCATCTGGCTCTGGGAAGAATATTGTTTGCACGAGGGGATCTTGACCGTGCGTTGTTCCACCTTGAGATAGCTGCTGAAGGTGAGATAGAAGCAAAGCCATGGAAAGCGGAGGCCCATCAACTTGCTGGTTCAGCGGCCGAGGAGCTAAACCGTCAGGCGGATGCCAAACGTCATTTTGAAGCAGCATTGGAGTTGGATCCTACCAATGAGGATGTTCTGCACGCCCTGGATCGTCTCTATACATCCATGGGACTTTGGAAAGAATTGTCCATAGTTCTGGGAAAAGAAATTGTGCTGGAAGCCAATCCGGATAACAAGGCAAAGCTTTGGTATCGGAGGGCTCTTCTTTCCCGAGACATACTGGATGACGGTAAGGAAGCTTTGAGATGCTTGAAAGAGGCGGTTGCAGTTTCGCCTGAATTTGTCGAAGCGGTTTCAGCTCTCAGGCAAGCTAGTGTTGAAGGAGAAGACTGGGCGCTTGCCGTTCAGTTGATAAACCGGGAAATTGCATCTGAAAAGGATTCTTTTCGGCTTTCCGTTTTGTACATGAAGCTAGGCGATTTGTATGAAAACAGGCTTCAAGAATCATCAAAAGCAGGGCAAGCTTATGAAGAAGCACTGAGAAGGGATGAAGCCAATCCTGATCCGGCCGAGGCCCTTATCAGGGTTTTTTCTCAGCAAGGACGATGGCTGGACGCAGCTTTGATGGTTGAAGAACTTGTGAAAAGAAGGGTCGGAATAGATAAAGGACCGCTGTTCTTCAAAGCTGCCAAATTGTACAAGCGTGCTGGGAAAACAGATAGAGCCAGACAGGTTTATTTGAGAATACTGAAAGAAACGGAAACATCATATTGGCCGGATGCTGTTGAAGGATTATTAGGGGTTTGCAGCCGGTCTGAAGATAACATGGATGCGCTGGCCGTTTTTTCCGATTGTTTGAATTCCGCGCAAGAGGGGAACGTGCGGATCGCCTTGTTGAGAGGAATGACGAAGATATATATCGGCATGGATATGGAGGAAAAGGCCGAAAAGTTGGTGGAAGAGATTTTAGCTCATGATCCGGCGGATAGAACGGCGTTTCTTTTTCAACGCAAGGTTCTTGAAAAGCGCGGTGATTTCCAACAATTGAAGCGCCTTCTCGAAAATCGGTTGGATGTGGTGGATAGAGATGAAAAACTCGACATGTTGTTTGCGCTAGCGGGCTTGTTGAAAAACGAGATACATGATGTTGAATCAGCTGCCGTTTATTATGATCGGATTTTGGAGTTAGACGAAGAAAACTGGGCAGCATTGGATGAACGAGCTGACCTTGCATACAGAGCCGGTGATTTTGCGGCAGCGCGACGTTACTACGATCGTTTGAAAAACAATGCATCCCTGCCGGCAAAAGAAAGGCTGTATTACAGAAAAGGTGAAATTGCAGAGCTTTTCGGTGAAGAAGAAGATGCATTGATTTCTTATGAAGAAGCGGTCCGAATTAATCCTTTGTACAGAGATGCATGGGAGGCGCTGGCCAGAATATTTTTGTTTCTGGGAAAAAAGGAAAAGGCAGCCGATGCCCTGCTTCGTTTTTGGGATCTCATTCCGGTGGAAGAGTTTGATACTATTCGTCGAACAGGAGATGTTCTAGTCGATTTACTTCTTTCCTGTGACCGCCTGGATGAAGGGGAAGAAGTTCTTGAGAGACTTCGCTCCGTTAAAATGAAAGATTCACCCCAGTTATGGTCCTTGATGTTCAGACTTAATAAGAAAAAAGGAAACTGGCAGTCCGCTGTTGATGCTTTAGACCATCTTGTTTTGCTTTCAAAAGATTCCAGGGAGAAAGCGGGGTACTTGTTTTTAACAGGTGAAATGTTGTCTTCGTGTATCGGAGATGAAGAACGAGCGGTTGAATGTTTTTTAAAGGGAGCCGATTTAGACCCGAATCATTTGCCGACAGCAAGGAAGTTGGCTGAGTACTATTCCCGGGTGGGAGAATGGGGGCAGCTGAGGGATGTGTGTGAGATGCTGGTTCAGAAGGAAACCGATAAAAAAGAGAGAATCAACGCTGCACTTCGACTGGCGGTAAGCTTGATATTGGAAGGGGGCGAAGATGCTGTCAGGGCGCCGGAGTTGTTGAAAAATGCGGATTCTCCTGATCCGCGTGACATGATCGCAATTCTTGGCGATGCAGGCATTGGGTTACGTCGTTTGGAGTACACCATGGCTTCGATGGGAAGGGTCTTGGATGCATTGAATTCGGCTTTTGGCGATGATGCAATGAAAAAATATGCTTTCGAGGCGAGGGAACTCTTGCATCAATATCCGGGAGATATAGGTTGTCGGCGATTGATGCCGAGACTTGATGTTCGCGAGGCCCGAAGAAAGACGGCTCTTGAACACGCCAAAATACTAGGCTTTTTGGACCCTGAAGACCCATCTATCGGGGATTTCAAGGATTGGGCCGGTCCGGGAAAAGTGAAGAACAATGTTTTAGACGTAGATGGTTTGTTGTGCCCCGATGCTCTTAGGGTGCCGTTGAGAAAAGTCCTGGTACATCTTGGTGATGTAATCGGCGGTTTCTGGAGAGATGGATATTTAGGAGATCGCGGAGAGAAAATCGAAAACGTTTTAACTCATGAAAACGTTGTGAGAATAAACGATCTTGTCAAAAAAATGCGGGTTCCTTCCGTAGAAATAAGGGTTTGCTCAAGAAAAGAGTTTTCTGTTCAACTGGTAGACGACCGGATTCCTTTGATTTTGATTTCCAGACCGTTTTTGGAAAGACCCATTGAAGAAATCTTGTTTGTAGTTTCGCGAAAATTGGAGTGGGTACGTTCCGGGAGCGTGCTGTTGTACGAAAGGGAAGAACGAGAGCTTGAAGAAATTCTGCATGGACTTGCTCAAGAGATGGGATTTCCCAAGGGAGCCGAAAAGAGGACGATATCTCCCGATTTGCCGGTTGCTTGGAGAGAGCGTATTCCACGGGACCATGTTTGGAGACGGGAAATAATAGGCCCCTTGATGAAGGATGTTGTGCAAAATGTAGCATATGTGCAGAAGTATTTAACTGCTCAGGTCAAGATGGCGCAACGTGTGGGCCTCATGGTTTGCGGGGGCCTTGAAACGGCCCTTGCCGCCGCTGCCCTGGAGGCAACCGGAACGGAAGAAATCTTGGAACCCTCGCGTGTTATGGACAGAGCAGGACTCTTAGCTGAAAACCATGAAATGAAGGAACTTACCCGATTCGGCGTTTCAGAAAAAAGACGTAGAATGCTGGGAGCTTCCACCAGGACAGGCTACTGAATTCGGGGAGGTTTCGAATATTGAAGTTGTTGACCGTCATATTGCAGAAACTTGATCGTTGCCTGAACAAATTGCTTGGTGGAGGGTTTGGGCTGAAAGACGTCTTTACGATTTTCAATCTTCTTGGAGGTGTGATTTCTATATGGTTTTCAATGCGGGGAAAACTTCAGTATGCAGCAGCTGCCGTGATGTTAGGTTATTTAGGCGATGTTTTGGATGGTCCGGTTGCAAGATTGACCGGAAGACAGAATCGATTCGGTGAAGAACTGGATTCCATTGCGGATCACTTAAGCCAATGTATCGCCCCGGCATTGGTGGTGTACGTGTTTTACAAAGACATTTTTTTGGGTCTGGGATTGGCGCTTTCAGCATTGTTGATTCTTACGGGATCCATTCGCCATGCGCGCAATGCCGCTGTGTCTTTTGAGTTCCGGCTTTGTTGGAACGGAATGCCGAGACCTGTGGCTGCGTTTTTGGTTTTGTCTTTTCTGAATTCACATTTTATAGAATGGTTTTCGGGTGGTGTTTGGGTTGGTGTGGGGTTGGTAGTCTCCGTATCGGTTTTAAACCTTGTTTCGCTTCCTTTCATGAATCATCACGGCAGGAAGCTTCAATTCTACGTAAAAGCCGTGGTTGTGGGTTCGTTCGCCGTTTGTATCGTGTTGGCCTTGGTTGCGCCGCCTTATTTTTGGGACGCTCTTTTTGTCATTATTTTCGGATACACATGGTTGTCTTGGGTGCCCATGAGCAGGGAAGAAAAAAGCGATTTTTTCAAAGCCGCTGCAAAATGGAAGAAAGCCTTGAACTGAGCGCTGTACTTCCCGTAAACATAGATTGATCTGAGAGAGATAATATATGAAACAGGATTCTTGTTTGCCGGATCGGTCTTCTTCGAAAAAAACTGTTCACAGAGACGTACTGAATGCACTGGTCGTGATGGACGAACATGGTTTGGTTCGAATCGGTGGGCTTTCCAATGTTGTCAGACTGGTGTGCTGTCTTAAAAGTTCAGGATTCGAATCGGTTTTCATCCATGGGGGTGGATATGCTCAGGTTGTGAGAGAAGAATTAGAAAGGAAGAACTGTGAATCAAAAGTAACGGTTTGGGATTCAGCAGAGCCGCCGGAAGAATTCTTCCGGCGGTCGGGCAGCGGCTCGGTGGAGAAAGAAAAAAGTTTTTATCTTGGTGTTTCCACCAGTCTGGTGATGGATCCGGTTTTTCTGAAGGAACTTTTGGAAAAACATCGCCGGGGCGAGACAAGCTCTTGTTTCCAAATGGACAGCGCTTTGTGGATTGATGTCTTGAAAGACGATGGGGCAGGGATAGATATAAACGGAATAGAAGACCTTGATCGATTATCAGCAAAGGAATTTTCCGGTACTTTTGTCCTTTGCGAGGCGGAGGAAGGAAAAAAGGAACAAGCGGGTCGTACAGCCGATACCTCTTTGCGAAACTGCAGAAAAAAAGCCGAAAAATCATTGCTGCTTTCATGTCGAAAGCCGATGGATATAGATGGTCTGGTTTGTTCGCTGATAGGAAGACCGCTTTCAAGGCTTGTTTCGGGATTGCTTTTGAAGTTTCCGGTTAAGCCGAACCACGTAACCGCAGCTTCGTTGGTTTTCGGGCTTGTTGGGGCGCTAATTGCCGCTATGGGAAACTATCTGCCCATGGTGATTGGAGCGGCGCTGGTTTTTTTTAGTTGGCTTCTTGACAACTGTGACGGAGAGATAGCCAGGGTCAAATATACGGGCAGTCGTTTTGGTGCGTGGTTCGACATTTATGCGGACTTTATAACCAACGTGGCGTTCATCGGTGGAATGTCCGTCGGGTTGTTCCGGTCAGGCCATGGGTGGGTTATGTTGGTGTTGGGTGGGTACGCTATTGTAGCGCAGTCAATTTATAATGGGGTAGTTTTTCGTTATATCCATAGGCTTGGTATTCCAGACGAGTTTCTGTTCGAATGGTGGTTCGACAGGCCGAAAGATTCTGAGGCGGGATGTGCGGAACAAGGAAAAACCGATGCCAAGGAAGATTCAAAACCTTCAATTATAGCGGTAAGCTTTTCTTACATAAAATACCTGGGAAGACGTGATTTTTTCATTTTTGCTTACCTGGTCGCCGCTTTGATTGGGATACTTCACTGGGCATTGTGGGCAACCGCCGTGGGTTCAACATACAGCCTGGCACTCACTATTGTGCATTTGATAAAAACGAAAGGAGATCCTGTTGGGCAATAGATTCCGCATTGTTCATTTTACGGATATGCACTTGTCACGGATTGAAGAGATTCGTTTCGACCAGTTATTTTCCAAAAGATTGATCGGTTTTTTGAATCTTCGTTTCAGGAGAAGCAAGGAACATGACAATATGCTTGCAAGGAAAGCGGCAGAGTGCGCGCTCGGCCTGAATCCTGATCATGTTCTGATCACCGGAGACCTGGTGAATCTGGCCCTACCCGTGGAATACAAGGAAGTCGTGGAGTGGTTGAAGATATTCGGGTTATCACCACGAGAGATCACTGTTTTGCCGGGAAACCACGATGCGTATATCAAAAAGGTTTGGCCGGATGGCCCTTTCAGTAACAATCTGAATTCTTACTACCGATCCGATTCCGGGTGGAAAAGTGATGGAGAATTTCCGGTTGTCAGGGACAGGGGAGATGTCCGCATTATAGGATGTTCCACTGCGGTTCCGTCTCCTCCCTTTGTGGCTTGGGGGAAGCTGGGATCTCGCCAGATAGACCGGATCAAAAAGGCGCTGGATGAAGCCGAGGACCGGTTTTGCGTAATAGCCCTGCATCACCCGCCGCAAAAGGATATCACTCGATGGGACAACGGACTGAGAGACGCTGAATGCCTGAGAGAGATTATTCGTGCAAGCGGAGTAAAGAATTGTATTCTGTTACATGGTCATATGCATAGACCGGTATCCGGTCTCGTCCGCGGAAGTGCCGGTGGAAACAGGGTCTTGGTTTGGGGAACAGGGTCGGCTTCTTTGAACAAAAAAGATTCTCTGTCAGCTGCACAGTTCAGGATTTTGGATTTTGAATCCGGCGGGTTGGCTAACAATGTTTTATATGTTTACAAGTCCTCCATAGACAATTTCATTCCACAGGATCATCAGGAGAATTGAATTGAATACTCCAATCCTCGCCATCTTTGCTTTCTAAATCTTCCGGTTCTTTCGTATGTGGTTTAAGGGGTTTCATGGTAGGATCGAACATGGTGACATCTTCATCTTCATCTTCTTTGTATGAAACGTCATCTTCCTGATCAACTGCTTCCAACATTGAAGAATCCATTTCCTGGATTTTGTTTTCGCCTATCGCGGCAACATCATCTGAACCTATTTCATTGCCGTCAATCGTGGCCCGCGTCGGTTCTTCGTCATCGAACTCATCAGGGTTCGGGCCGGCCCACTCAGCATCTTGCAGGGAAGTTTTTTCCTCAAAGCTGTCATATCGATCTATATCATTGTAATTTCGCAGATCGTGATGCTGATTTTCTGATCTCTGGAAGTTGTTTTCGCATATAGCGCCAACATCATCTGAAATCATTTCATCATCGCCAATCATGGCCTTTGTAGGATCTTCTCCATCGAAATCATGAGGGGTCCGGCTGATCCACTTGGTATCCGTAATGGAAGGTTCTTCCCCGAAACCCTCACGTTGATCTAGATCGCTGTATTCCAGTGGATCCTGAAGCTGGTTGTCAGAGATTTGTTGTTTGTTGTCTTTTGTTTGTGAATCCTCTGTTCCGTAAGCTTCCTTGCATTCGTCCTGCTGGTGTCGATACTCCTGCTGATAATCGTCCGGCTGGAGATGCTCCTGCTGATAATCGTCGGGCTGGAGATGCTCTTGCTGATAATCGTCCGGCTGCCGATACTCCTGCTGATAATCGTCGGGCTGGAGATGCTCTTGCTGATAATCGTCCGGCTGCTGATACTCTTGCTGATAATCGTCCGGCTGGAGATGCTCTTGCTGATAATCGTCCGGCTGCTGATACTCTTGCTGATAATCGTCCGGCTGCTGATACTCTTGCTGATAATCGTCGGGCTGGAGATGCTCTTGCTGATAATCGTCGGGCTGGAGATGCTCTTGCTGATAATCGTCCGGCTGCTGATACTCTTGCTGATAATCGTCCGGCTGGAGAT
>SLPX01000330.1 GCA_007131745.1 Myxococcales bacterium | reverse complement strand
TGGCGCTGCTGGCCGGCCTATCAGTTTGCTTGCGATATGTGGGATGCGTACAGGAGCGACTACTGAGCCCTCCGACCCCTAAGAGGGGATTCCTCGGTTTGCCTGTGATTCATGCAATAGAAGCGATTTAACCCATTGAACCGACTCAGCGGAATGAAGCGACGCGCGAGGGGGTGTGGCCGAATACTTCCGGGTTGTACATTTCTTCGGCCTTTGTTGGCGGGGTTATGAAGTCGCCGGAAGAGGTCACCCGGGCGAGGTAGCTGTACCTGTGGGTGCCGGGTTGCATGTGATCCCTGAAAAACGTGACTCGGTCGTCCCGCAATTCCCTGTGGTCGAAATAGGACATGCCGTCCCATATCGACCGGGCGCCGAATGTACGGCTCGCCGTGGCAAGGGTCGTATCGAGCGCTTCGAGTCCGGCGGGAAGTGGATCCTCGACCACCACGTAGCGCCTTGCTTCCTTGGCGTCCACTTCAATGGTTACGAGCACGGTGTCACCGAACCTGGGTTTTCTGCGATTTGAGATTGGTTTTCCCGCGGGATCCATGATCTGGAAGGTTCTTCTCACTTCGAAACCGTGGTTCCTGGATGTTTCAGGCAGCCGGGTTCGCGCGTAGCGGAGGCGGGCGACGTAATACAGGATTCCCGTTCCCCTCTTGGCTATCACCATGTCCTGCGCTGTCCGGCCGGCAACGGCCAAAAGCTGTTCCATCGGAATCCTTTCATCTCTGGGTTGGAGAGACCGCCCGGAAAACCTGGCGCTCAGGATTCGCTTGCCGCCCATCCATACGCCGGCTTCAAAGTCCGGAACATCTTTTTCAATGATTCGAGCGTAATCCCACAGCGCCATCAACGCCCAAGCCGCTTCCTGGGTGTTGCGGAATCTCGCGGTCTGTCTTCCCTGCAAAAACCATGCAACAAGACGGGGAATCATGGGATGCGCGGGTTCGGCCTCAAGAAGGGACAAGAGAACCATGGCGGTGGTTCTGTCGTTTGAGTGCATCATCACCTGGTAGCCCCTGTGAAGCTGTTCCTCCGCGTGAGCCCAGGTTCCGTCCACCCTGAGGCTGTCTGAAATCTCCCGGGTGAGGACTTTCTTGGCTTCCATGAATTGGGCGCGCTGAGTCTCAATGACCTGTCCGTCCCGTCGGAGAAGTTGCGCCATAGTAGCAAGAAGCATCGCGCGGGCGAAAAGGGGCTGCTCGCGGCGATCTTCAAAGCGCTTCAAGACCCGGCCGGTAATGTTTGCACCCGGCGCGTGTTCAAGATGCAAGCTCAGGGCGTAGAGAATGAAGGTTTCATACGACCACCAGTACGGGCCTAAAAAAGCTGTGTTTTCACTGATCCGGGACAGGTAAATTACGGCTTTCCTTAAAGATACCGGAGAAATCACCCGGCCGGCGACCTTGTCCGCGAGTTCCAGACGCTTCATCACTATCAAAGCATAAGCTGTGGCCCACGGAGAACTCCTGGTACTGGACGGCCAGTAACCGAATCCCCCGTCGCTTCGTTGCATGGCCAAAATCGCGGCCGCGGTTTCCCGTATCCTGGGAACAAGATCTTTTCCAAGATCCAGGTTGAAACGATCTCCCATGACCGCCATTGCAACAAGGGGAAGCAAGCGGGAACTCTGCTGCTCAAGGCATCCGTAGGGGTAGTCGATGAGTTGCTCCATTCCGTCTTCGATGCCCACGAGCGCGGTGGAAGAAGTCTGAATTTCAAGCCCTCCGTAATCAGGACGCAAATCCGAAAGTTTTTCCATGCCCTGCAACACGGCCGTCTCGGTGCGGCCGGATACGGACGCGGCTTCGGTGAACGTCGCCCTTTGCACCTGAAACCTGGTTTGAGCGCTGTCCCGTACCCCACCCATCTCGACATCGAACTCCACGATTGCTTCTCCAGCGCTGAGCGCCTTGAACGGGAATTCCACCCTCACGTCTCTGCCCCTCACCAATGAAACGGTTTTTTCCTCTGCACCGGCAAGTTCCAGGGTTTTTCCCCTAAGCCTTGCGCGCACAACCGCGTTTCCGTCCTTTAAGCCGCTGTTGAACACGGTGACGCCGCCGGAAAACTCATCGCCTTCACGCGCGAATCTCGGCATGGAAGGCATTGTCAACAAGGGCAGGTCCACCTTGAAGTTGGAGGACCCGGTGCCCGAACTCCGCTCATTATCCAGAGCGAAGGCCATCAACCGGTAGTCCGTTAGATTGTCGGGCAAGGTGAAAGAGGCTTGGGCCTTGCCCTCGCTATCCGTCACCAGGGTCGTGTGCCAGGGCGTCGTCTCAAAGAGTCTTCGGGTCTCTCTGCGACGCGCGGAATCCCCGGCGCTCTCCGCGACCACGCCCATTGCAGCAGATGCTCTCCCCGCGCCTCCCAGGCCTCCTCCTCCCCCCACCCCTCCTCCCGACAAGCCGAATCCGCGGCTGGAGAGTTCCACGTAGTCGCGATGAACCTCAAGAATTCCCAGCCGTGCGAGGTATCTTCTGAGGTCATCCGCGGCAACCTGGTCGGCAGGGGTATGAAGAAGTTTCCACAATGGATTTGAGAGTCCATAGCCGGTGAGCCTCAAAACCGATTCATCAACCGCCATGACGACAACCTGCGATTCCCTCTGCCTCTTGAGTCCATCGGTAACGCTTATGTTCACCGTCACCTTTTCCCTGGGTCGATATTGCTTCTTGTCGGTTTCCAGCAAAACATGAAGAGTAAAGGGTTTGGGCGAAATCCTGAGATCTTTCATCGTGGAAACAAGGGGCCCGTGTTCGCCTCTCAGTTCATCCCGAGCCCGCACGGCAAGCGCGCGAAGACCCACTCGGCCCGCCATCCAGGTTCCGACCGGTATTTGTACAACAGCCCGGCCTGCACTGTCGAATCTCAGCTGATGCGAACTGAAAACCTTTTCCCTTTCCACGAAGAGCATGGCTTCACCGCTGATATCACGGCGGGTGACGGTGACAACAGCCGTGTCTCCGGGCAGGTATTCTTCCTTGTCGGTTTCGATCGTGAGTTGAGCTTGTTTCTTTTTCCGCGCCTCTTCGTCTTTCAGCCATTTCCGAGTCCATTCGTCAGGGCGATACACTCTGTCCGCGGTTCGCACCTCCCGTCCTTTTTCGTCTCTAACCGACAAAACCAATAAAAGCGAGTAGCCCTTGTAGTCACGCGGCCATGGGATATTCAGCACGCTCCCGCCCTCCGGAACCGTAAGCTTCCTTTCCCACAAAACCCGGCCCGGAGTTCCGGCCGTGAAACCATCTTCTGAATAGACCTTTGCATCTACCACCCGGCCTCCCCTTGCCGTCCATGTTTTGCCGAGTCTTTCAAGCACCAGGATTTTCCGGCGGACCCGGTTCTTTTCCCCGGGAACCGTGCGCACGGCCGGATAAAACCTCCCCGGGCTTTGATAAGAACTTTTTCTGGCGGCCACGCTTCGCTGGGCCGAACAAGTCACTTCCAGTTCAGCAGTATGGTATGCAGGCCAGGGGAAATGCGTCTCGAGGTGTTCCGAAAGATCCAGTCGTTCGGTCATGGCACCCTTGTTCGACAGTACGCCTTCTTTCCGAAACCAAGTCTTCGTGCGTTCAGCGGGCGACATGTGGAAAGCGCTCCCCGCGAAAAACCCTCTGAATTCCATCGGATGTATGGTCGTAGGAGTTCGGGTTACGCTCAGCCTGTATGCAGCTCCGCCCAGCGAGCCTCCGAAGAAATACCTTGCCCCGGCCTTGATCAATAATTCCTTCCGCCGAGTGATCCTATCCGGGGTCATGCTCATCAAAACCTCGAACTGTGGAGCGCGGTATTCCTCGACCCGCAGATTATGAAAATCGAGGATCTCCTCGCCGTACTTGAGCCGCAGTTGATGGTGTCCCAGACGGGTTTGAGCCGGGATCCTGAATTCACTCATGAACACGCCCAACTTGCCGGTCCGCGCTTCGATGGACTGGACGACCGCTCCGTCAGGCCCTGTCAATTCGACGGTCACAGCTTTTCCGGCAAAGGGGGTTCCCGCTGATTCCCTGAATTCCCGTATGGCCCCGTGAACATGTATGTTGTGACCCGGCCGATAGATGCCTCGTTCTGAAGCAACATACCCAACCAGCCTGGGTCTGATTCCACGCCATTCCCGGCTGCAACCCAGGTAACACTCGTTCGGCTGATAGCGGTCGAAGTCGGGGTTGAGCGCCTCCGGGCAATCGTGACGGTTGCAATAACGAAACGGTTCGGTACTTCTCCCGGAATAATGCGACCAATGCCCCCACCGTCTCGGGCTTTTGTGAATGCCCAGGTAAGCTTCGTCGTTTCCCTTTTGGACGTGAACATAGAGCAGGTCGAGCTTTTCTGATGCGGTCAGCGAGGTCAACTTCCTGTCGTCATGAAATTCAACCAGGCCGTTTTGATCAGTGTGTTTTTCCGCCAGCTTTTCGCCGTTTTCATCGAACACGGTTACGAGTGCGTCATTCACAGCGTCGCCGTTTTCCAGGGTCGTTATCCAAGCAACCAGGCCGTATGGCGATAACCTCCCATGGATCCCCAGGTTTGTGCGTATCGCCAGGCGGAAAAAAGGAACCTTTTCGCCGTCCTCTTCCACCACTTCAGGACTTGAAAGCTGTAGAGCATTTATTCCCTGCAACAGATCGACCGTGTGTTGCGTGATTGCGTTTTTCCTTTTTCCCCCGGTCTTCAAAACGGCTTCGGGTTTTTCGGGCGGGTTCCAGCATCTGTTCGGCCAATCGCTCCTGTTTGTTCGCACGCAGACAAGAAACCTTATCAAAGATTCTCCCTGAAAGGATTGTCTCCGGATCTCAACGGTTCGGGTATTTACAGTGGAAATCCGATAGGGATGCCAATGCTCGCGGAAACCCTCTTCTTCCCTGGGCGTAAAAATCCCGGGTGGATAATCAGTGGTCTTGAAGGCCAGGCTGAATGGTTTTGCAAGCCTCTGTCCAAAGATGTCCCTTATGCTGTTTTGGGCCGAAATCCGGTAGTTTCTTCGCGCTTCCAAAGCGCCCCTCAATTCCCACCTCATGGCACACGGATTATCCGACATGTGGCCACACTCGTTTTCATAGGTGTGAAGTTTCTTGCGAAGATACTTTACCTGGGGTTCAAACCGGATGTTTTTCACGACCTGGTCAAGCGTCACGGGTTCGGTGAATTCAAGAACGATTCCCCTGTGGTACTCGTTGTTCATCGGATAGCAGGTTCCGCGGTTCTTTAAATCAGTACCATCGCAACTCATTGAAACCGACAGGGGACCGTAAACATTATAGCTTCTTGCGTATTGCCGGTCGGAACCCAGCGGACCTTCCGGAGAAATCATGCCCTTATAAGCCTTTACCATGACCTGGGCCGACTTTTTCAAAGGCCGTTTCGGGATCAAAACAAATGACCCATTCGCCGGCCTCCCCCGCTCCGCCTTTTGGACTTCCACACTGTATGGAATCGGCTTATTGTTTTCCTCCAGAACCACGTGGTTTTTGATGGACTCAGGATCCATGGTCATGTTGAAAAAAACCTCGAAACGATCCCCGGGACGGATCCTGTCCGCGCGGATCTCATCTTCAGGCAGAACCCTCACCCACCTCAGTTCCGGCCTCGGAGTCTGGAAACTCCATGAAAATCCCTCTTTCAACCGAGCGCCGGTGAGCGAAGAAGTCCCGGCCGGAATTGTGACCTTATACTCGTGAGCATTCTTGAAAGGTTTTTTCAACTCGACCTTCAACGTATCCCCGGCAACCCAGCGGTAATTCCCTTCGACCGGAGGTTGGATCCTGATGGGATAACGGGAAGGATCCTCATTATAATCTTTCACCTTGCCAAGACGGATCATTGGTTGGCTGAAAGTCACCAAGACCGCGGAAGCCCCAGCTACGTGTCGCTCGGGTGAATGATGTATGACCTGTAAAGGATAATCCCCGGGTTCCGGAATTTCTTCCCCGAAAAGATCAAATTCCCGGCCCCACGTTTCACCCGTTGCAAGATTCGGCGACCTTGAGTCAGGTTTCGGAAAATCATCAGGCAGAAGGTCTTCCTGCCTGCCCGATCGTCCCGACCTCGTACACGTAAACATCGAGAGGGAAAACAGTCCAAGAAGCAAGGATACAGATATGCGCTCAAACCCCTTTTTTAAGGTATTCATTACAGTTCCTTTCAGCGTCTTGAAAAACGTTTTTACGGACCGAAAACAAGCTATCTTCATCGAATGCAATCGATGAGCAATACTATTTGACAAACAAACCGTACAAAAGTTCCGTCAATTTTGCCATCAAACAAAACAATGATGTGGTATTCTTGAGCCAGAAAATGAGAAGACATGATGAAAAACAACAGAGTGAGTGTACAAAAGGAGCGATATCAATCAATCATGGACGAACACAAATCGAATAAACGTGGCGGCATGAGGTTCGTCCTGATTTGGACGGTTATTGGATTGTTTTTCGCAGCCGGACCAGGATGCTCGAAACGCGGCGAAGATATTGATCTCGAGGACGCCGCCGTGGATGCGGTCGTGGACACTGACGGCCCTCTAACCGATGGAATGATACAAGACCGTGACCTGTTCCACGATGACGGAAGCCCGATCCACGATGATGGAACCGTCGACCTGGACGCGGAAGTTGAAACACCTTACGTGGTCTACATGACTACTACCGGAGACGACAGTCTCGACGGTCTGACTCCGTCCACCGCGGTCGCCACACTCCAAAGAGTACACGAGATCCTTTCTTCTCAAACTCCGGACCAAGATGTCGAAGTCCGTATTGAACAAGGAACCTACTCGGGACACACGATTATCTGGACGTACTACAATCCATCGCGATCGATAAAATTCATGCCGATTGATTATCACGGGGGCGGCATCGACTCGATCGCCGGCAGACCGGTTTTCGACGGACAGGGGGCGCCATACATGTTCAGGCTGCATGTCACCGACGGCCAACCCACGAACATGGAATTCATCTACCTGAGGTTCGAGCGCTATCAGCAATACGCCCTGCACTTTTTGGGAAACCGAAACAACTTTGACACCGGGTGGAACGGCTCGAACCGGGTATTCGGTTGTTATTTCTACGACATCGGAAATCTGGCATCTCCGGGAAATCCCGGCTACGGCGCGGTGGACCTTGTAAACTCCATAGAAAACACAATCACCAACAACCATTTTGTGAAGAATGAAAACATCCCCTCCCAGGCGGGTCTCATGCATTCAGTCTACCTGGCGCACGGAAGCAGGTGGAACGACATACACAACAATCGTTTTCAGACCGTATCCGGCGATCCCATCAGGGTTCGTGATTACTCCAACTTCAACGATTTCAGAGGAAATGTTTTTACCGATGCAGGCTCCTCCGCGTTCATTTCCGACTGGTGGTGCGACATGAGCGCAAACCCGAACTGCACCAAAGAGGGAGGAGAGTGCCCCTCATGGGAAAACGAATTCCGTAATAATGAATTGCACTGCGGATACTCAGGCGACATCTCGGTTTTCAGGTATTTTCAGGGTGAAACCTATGTGCCGGATTGGTGCGACGATCATTTCACCGACGGGTGGGCCAGGTTGTACACGAGTTCAAACACAAAGACGTGTCCATAACCTCCGGCAGGTCCGAAATGAAGAATAAAGCAGATGGTGTGTTTCAGGATTCGAGCGATAGCGCTCTTTTCACGTGTTCTAAAAGAGCATCCATCGTAAAGGGTTTTGCAAGGAACAACCCGATTTCTTCCACGTCTCCAAAAATCGAGTCCTCCGAATATCCTGAAATAAAAATGACCGGAAGGTCGGATAAAGAATTTTTCAGTTTCACGTACAATTCCTCACCGCTCATACCCGGCATGACTACATCGGTGATCAACAAGTCAATCCGTTGTTCTTCTTCTGCTATACGAAGCGCCTCCACCGGACCGGCGGCAGCCCTGACGATCATTCCCTTGCGCAGCAAAAAAGCTGAAACCTGCCTTCGCACGGGGCCGGAATCCTCGACCAGGAGCACGGTTTTTCCTTCCACCTTGACATTTTGATGAGCGAAAACTCCATTTTTTTCTTCGCCCGGCGCTTCCATCAGCGGCAGGTAAATGGAAAAAGTGCTGCCGACCCCCAGCCTGGAATCAACCGTGATGTGCCCTCCATGTTGTTTTACTATCCCGTGCACGGTCGCCAATCCCAATCCAGCTGATTTCCCCTTTGCCTTGGTTGTGTAAAAAGGCTCGAAAATCAGAGCCGTTTCTTCGGGGTCCATGCCCCTGCCGGTATCACGCACATCGATCACTACATGCCTTCCGGGAAGAAGTTCCGGCAAATCATCCAGGTCCGCTTCGTCCAATAGGCATGTGCGGGTGGAAATCTCCAATTCCCCTCCGAAGGGCATGGCATCGCGAGCATTGATTGCAAGATGCACGAGAACCTGTTCCAACTGTGCTGAATCTCCGCTGACAGAGTTTCTTTCCGGAGAAAGCCTGTAGATTATGGCTATATCCTCTCTTATCACCCTTCGAAGCATGGGCGCTATGGAATCAATGATTGTTGCGCAATCCAAAGGTACCATGCGCATCCTCTGCTTGCCGCCGAAGGCAAGGAGTTGTTGAACCAGCAGCCGAGCCTTTTCGGCTGCATCGCGAATCTCCTTCAAATCATCTCGCATCGGGTCATTTTCGCCCAGGCGGACCAATCCCATTTCGGCATATCCAAGAATGGGGGTCAACAGATTGTTGAAATCGTGAGCCACTCCGCCTGCAAGCCGCCCCACGGACTGCATCTTTTCCGCATCTATGAGCCTCTCTTCCAAGCGTATCCTTTCCTCTTCGGCCTTCATTTTCTCGGTCACATCTACCATGAAGACTTGCAAAGCCGGTTTGCCGCTGTGCTGAACCGCGGTTACAAGAACTTCAATGGATAATGGCGCACCAATCGATCTCTCAACCTTTATCATGAACCCGATTGGTCCCTCTTTCCGACCTGAAGCAAGCCCCGAAAGAAGAGTCCGGATTCTTTCCTTTTCGTAGTCCGGTATCACATCAATCGCCTTGACACCCTTGAGAGCGTAGAAACTTTCAAACCCAAGCATTCTGAGAGCGGCACGGTTTGCGAACACAAAACAACCCTCTTGCACCAGTCCCACTCCAAAGGGAATGCCTTCTATAAGTCGGCGGTATCTCTCCTCGCTTTCGCGATAGGCTTTCTCGGCTTCAACATGCCCGGTGATATCCAAAAAAATACCCTGGGTTCCTAAGAAATGCTTTTCATCATCAAACCTGGGGGTAGCGTTGACCAACAGCCACCTTTTCTTTCCGTTAGGAAGAACTATCTCCAGATCATAAGTGTCCTGTTGTCCCGCTTTGCGTCTCCTGGTCTTGGTTTTCACAAAAGAAATCGAATCTGCCGGGATGAAATCCACCAAGGAGCGCCCCGTCAAGGAGTCGACACCAAAGAGCCTTTCACCTGCAGGGTTGGCGAAAACAAACTTCTCGTCTTCATCGGTGAGACCGATACCCACATTCGGAGTCTCCAATATGTTGCGGAACAAATCCTTTCGATCCGGCAGAAGATCAAATTCACCCGTAGGATCCTTCAATTCAGTAGATTCGCTGTCTTTGCTGCTTTTCTCTGATTCATCGCCGGACTGCTCTACAAAATCGCTCTTTTTCATATCAAAAAATTTCTCTTCTAAAACTTTTCCAATCCATCAAAAAAAGAATTGCAAGTGTTGATTATAATTTCCATGCAAACGAAAACAACCTTGATAAAAAAATTGAGCACATATTTTTTCTTATTCCATTTGAGGCGGATAAGCCGGTAAATTGCAAAAACGCAAATTCATATTATGCCGATAAAATAAGATCCAAACCCTCTCTCCAACCTTGTTCTGCAGCCGCTTCCCGAATCAATCTTCTCACTCTATCCGACGAGAAGAACGCCACGGCTTTGGTTCCGGACGATCTCGGAATCAAATCTTGAATACCACTGCCGGGAACAATATTTCTGACATTCGCAACCGACGCTCCCCCGCGACGGAATACATCATCCCATCGCTGTAAAGATCGTCCGATGCCCCAAAGTTCAACCGGTTCACCAGGGTTTAGAAACGATTTCATCAAGTGATAAAACCGCGCATCATCCATGCGACTCTTCCGGTAGCGCACATCATTCCATGACGCGGATTTATGATGGATCGTCCAGGTGTAAAGCTCTCTTTCAACCTTGGAAAACACGGCGCCCATTTCGAACAAGCGAAACCACAACTCCACGTCCTCGGCCCAATCCGGATCGGGCCAGCCTCCGACAGCATCCAAAGCTTTGCGGCGAATGACAGCCGTGGCGTGTGTCAAAACACTGTCGACAAACCTGTCCCGATACATCTCGCCATGCTCTAAAAGGCCGTTTTGCCAATCTATGTACCTTTTCATGTCACCTGCGCAGGATCCCTCGTGGCAAAGTACAACGTGGCAACCACAAACATCCGTTTCGGGATTATTTCTCAAGTGCTCGATCTGGAAACAAAGGCGGTCTGGGTGAGAGACATCATCCGCGTCCATTCGCGCTATCAACCTCGCCCTTGCATATGACAAACCATGGTTCAAAGCCGCAACGAGCCCCATGTGTTTTTGCCTGAAAAAACGAACCCGCGGATCAACATCAGACCATGCAGAGATAATTTTTGCTGTCGAGTCGGTGGATCCGTCATCAACAACAATGAGTTCGAGATCTCTGAAAGTGCCGTTCAGAATAGATGATACAGCGCGGCCGATGGATTGCTCCGCGTTTTTAGCCGGCATCAATACCGATACTTCAGGTGTCTTCATCCGCTTCAACCCCCGGGTCAGGATAAGATACCGTCAAAGAATTTCAAGTCTTCTCCGAATTACGAATACATGATCTAATGTACTCCACGGCGAGCGCAAAGGCCAAAAGAATCAGTGCGGCCGCAATAGAGGCCGTCAGGAAACCGCCGTCACGAAGACTCCCGGCAAGCTTCCAACCCAACGCAGAGACAGTGACAACGTACATCATGACCATGGGTACAAACGTGAACCAAGTTTTTTTTCGCAACCTTGAAAGCCAAATCGTAACCGCCATAAGAGCGAGAGACGCCAACAGTTGATTCGCCGCGCCGAAAAGCTGCCATATCAGATTCAGCCCCTCGCCGGTAAGCAGCAAACCGACCGCGGCACTCACGGTTATTGCAGTGGCCGCGTAACGATTGCTCAAAAACCTTGCAACATCACCGCCCGGACCTGTCTTTTCCCGAGTTGAATGTGCATCGGAAAAAGAGAAAATTTCTTGAAATGTAAACCTCGCAAGCCGCACCGCCGTATCCAGGCTGGTAAGCGCAAAAGCGGACACAGCGAGTGCTATGAATACCCGGCCGAAATCCCGCCCGAACCCTAATGAAACCATCATGTACGAAACACCTTCGCTGAATGCCCCGACCGGGTCGGCTCCGCCCGGCCCACCGAACAAACGGGCCAGATACACGTTGCGGGAAACGTAGACCACTGAAATCAGGGCTATCACGGCCAGCAGCGATTCAATTAGCATCCCTCCGTATGCCACGGGCCGTGCATCTGTTTCCTTGTAAAGTTGCTTGGCTGTTGTACCGGAGGCCACCATGGAGTGGAATCCGCTCACCGCACCGCAGGCCACGCTGATGAAAAGCATTGGAAAAAGGGGCCCCAATCCTTCAACCGAAAAAGTCGTCACTGCAGGACCGCGAGTGACAGGGGCGGACACAAAGATTGCAGCTATCGAAACTCCAAGCATGGCATACAGGAGAAAAGAGTTCAGGTAATCTCTGGGCTGCAGCAATATGTGCACCGGCGTTACCGATGCGATAAACACATAGACTGATATGATAACCGTCCAAAAAACCACCATGGGATCCGTGCCGCCTCGTACAGACCAAATCCGCGGAAACGGCAGAAAGTAGCCGCAATAAAGGCAACACAACAACATAACGCCGCCGACAATGCTGGCCGCCCAAAGAGGCACTTTGAATCGATGCACGGCCACACCGAAAAGCAGTGCCAACGCGATGAAAAAAAGGGAGGAGGTGGCTGTCTCGCCGCGTGCTGCAAAAGTAGAGGCAACGGCCCTGGTAAACACGGCTGTAACCAGGATCAATGCAGCCCAGGCGAACAGGAGAAACAGCAGTTTTCCCTTTCGCCCGAGATAGGTTTCTATGATTGTCCCGATCGACATTCCCCCGTGACGCACACTTGCCGTAAGCGCGGTGAAGTCATGCACCGCTCCGATGAAAACACCACCGAAGACTATCCAAAGGTACACGGGCAGCCAGCCGTATTGAGCCGCCAACACGGGACCAATGATGGGAGCGGCGCCTGCAATCGAAGCGAAATGATGCCCCAACAGCACAGGCATCTTCGCGGGCACATAATCCACGTCGTCTCGTCGTTCGTGCGCCGGGGTTTTTTGAAGCGATCCCAGGTTCAGCAATCGGGCGAGGTACCTGCTGTAAAAAAGGTACCCCGCAATCAGAACGATAATCGCCGGCGCCAAAAGAAAAAGAACACTCATTCACATTTCTCACGTGACAAACAAAAGCCGCTTCATAATCCCCCTTCATCCTAAAAACTTCAAGACCGGGCGAGTTGAAGAAGTCAATTCCTTTGTCCGATTCCGTTCTTGACGAGCGGGTCGCCCGGGGTGAAGATGCAGTCCGTTTCGGAGGTTGCCATGCTGAATGATTTAAGACGAGAGGACAGGCAGGTCTACGACGCGGTTTTACGCGAAGTAAGCCGCGAGCAAGTGGACATAGAACTGATCGCCAGTGAAAACTATGTATCCCGGGCGGTACTGGACGCTCAGGGGTCGGTGTTGACCAATAAGTACGCTGAAGGCTATCCGGGAAAGCGCTATTACGGCGGCTGTGAACAGGCCGACGAAGTGGAGAACCTTGCAATCAACCGTGCGAAGGAGCTTTTCGGAGCGGAGCACATAAACGTGCAACCCCACTCGGGTTCACAGGCGAACATGGAAGTCTACTTTTCGGTTCTGGAACCCGGAGACCGTATCTTGAGTATGGCGCTGGATCACGGAGGTCACTTATCCCACGGTCATCCCAAGAACTTTTCAAGCAAAGTTTTCGACATAGTCCAGTACGGGGTGGAAAGAGACACCGAAACCCTGAACATGGAAAATGTGCGAAAACTGGCCGTAGAAAAAAAACCGAAAATGATCGTTGTGGGAGCGTCATCGTATCCAAGGGCCATCGACTTCCAGCCTTTCGGAGAAATTGCGCGTGAAACCGGCGCTTATCTTCTAGCCGACATTGCTCATATCGCGGGGTTGGTGGCCGCGGGCGTACACCCGGATCCGGTTCCCCACTGTGATTTCATCACAGCGACCACGCACAAGACCCTGAGGGGACCGCGCGGCGGGTTCATCATGTGCCGCAAAGAGCATCGCAGAATCCTGGACAGCTCAGTTTTCCCGGGCGTACAGGGAGGGCCGCTGGTACACGTCATCGCCGGTAAGGCGGTGGCGTTCAAAGAGGCTCTGCAGCCGAGTTTCAAGCTTTACCAAAAACAAGTGTTGGCCAACGCAGCCGTTCTGGCTGAGGCCCTTATGAATCGAGGTTTCCGGCTGGTCACCGGCGGCACTGACAACCACATCGTCGTGGTGGACTTGACGGACAGAAAAATGACCGGCATCGAGGCGACGCGCCTGCTGGACAAGGTCGGAATCACAGTAAACAACAATCAAATACCTTATGACCCTCTGCCCCCCATGAAGTCCAGCGGGATAAGACTTGGAACACCGGCAATGACGACAAGGGGCATGAAAGAATCCGAAATGAACATGCTCGCCGAGATCATAGCAACCGCGCTGGATCATCGAAACGACGAGATTCGATTGAGACAGGCGCGTGAAGCTTCCCTGGACCTGGCCGATCGCTTTCCGATATATCCCGGCATTCTGAGAAGGCTGTACGAACAGGAACACGGTTCATACAGAACCGGATGATGGACCCACCTCTCTCGACGTCACCGGTTGGGACACGTGATTATTTCGTGCACCTGAATCCTTGATACGCGCTTCGACCGTCCGGATCATCGCTTCCTCGGTTGGTGGTCCGTAGGTTGTACGCAGTATTGAAAAAAGCGCCGCCCCGCAAAACGCGAAAAGACCCGGGCGGATACTCCCTGGGTTTTCCATCCGTGGGGGCGTCATCGTAATTCCGATAATACCAATCCTGAACCCACTCCCAGACATTTCCGGCCATGTCGCAAAGACCTTCCCTCGTATTTCCCTTTTCTTTGTAGCAAACCGGCCAGGCTCCATTCAGGCCGCACCCCGGACCTTGACCATCCTGCATAACAACGCGTTCGCATGTCGGTTCAACATCGCCCCATGGATAATTCCATGCCTTGCCTCTGCTTCGAGCAGCGTATTCCCATTCCGCTTCGCTGGGCAACCTTCCACCCGCCCAAGTGCAATATTGCACCGCCTCGTGCCAGTTCACTCCGGTTACGGGGTGATTGTCCCGCCTGAAACTCTCCATGTCGAATTCTTTGCGTTGATATTCTCCATCTCCCGCTCCCGGAGGTGAACACCCCCCGGCTCTGACACAGCGTGTATATTGCTCGACAGTAACAGGGGATTTCGCCATTTTGAAATCATCCACTCTTACATCCCGCACCGGCTTCTCGTTGGAACGGCCATCATCCGACCCCATTGAAAAAACGTTTCCCTTGATGTGCACCCAAGTGATCCCCGTTTTGCCGTCTTTTTCCGTCCGAGGCGAACGAATTTCGGAATCGGGAGCGGTCCTTTTTCGGATCCCGGGTAAAAAAAACCATATCAACAAGGCAGCAGCCGCCAAGAAAACCCCCGGCAAAATGAACACCATGCGTTCTCTGTACCCCATCTTTTCTTCAACCTCCAAGGCGGACCAAAAACAACGACAACACTTGCTTCAGGAACCATAGCATCCGTCAAACATTTGAAATTAAGGGAAAGTCTTATCTCCCCGGGCGGAGAGAATCGCTACCGTCATTTGGCACAACGGAATCCGCGATCAAAATTGAAGTCATATGCCGGATCATGATAATCGCGATGCGCCGCCCTCATTCCGGCGGTAATGTAAAAACTCCCACCCCTGATAACCCTGTGCTCTGCATCAGGATTCTCCCACGCGCTTCCATCATCAGGCGCGCCTTCATAGTTTTCGTGATAGTTATCCTGCACCCATTCCCATACATTGCCGGACATATCGCAAAGGCCATGTCGCGTGTTGCCTTTTTTCTTGGAACACACCGGCCAGGTCGTGTTCCGCCCGCACCCCACACCGGTAACATCCGACCAGACAACCCTGTCACAGTTAGCGACCGCGTCTCCCCATGGATACAACCAGTCACCGCCGCCGCTTCGTGCAGCGTATTCCCATTCAGCCTCGCTGGGAAGCCGGGCTCCCGCCCATGCGCAGAAATCCGCCGCTTCCTGCCACATTATGCCGTTTATCGGGTGATCATCCCGTCCTTCGACACCCCAATTCCTGTAATTGCCTGTTACAGGCTCCTTGCAGCGACCAGCGTCCACGCATTTACGGTACTGTGCAACGGTCGTGGCGGTTTTCGCCATCCAAAAAGTCTTGACTTGCACTTTTCGTATAGGTCTCTTGTTCGACCTTCCGATCCTCGAACCCATATTGAAAGCTCCGCCTTGTATCTGAACCCATGTAATCCCGGTTTTGCCGTCCTGTTCTGTCCGGGCTGCGATGGGAGGCAGGGGTTTTTCCCGAACCGTCTTCTTCACGGCTGCTTTGCAACCACCCAATGCCGTTCCAATCCCAATCACCAAACAGGCCGACGCGGACGCGGTCAGCGCTGCCGTCAACGGAAATCCATATAACAACCGTCTGAGATTCCCCATGTCCTATGTTACCTCCTGAAATCGATTACACCGGAATATCCCGGCTTGTGTACATGATCATCGTTCTTAATCAACGGCCCTTAACCGAAACCAACATACCATTTTCCTCAGATTATTCTAACCTCTGACCACCTGTTTTCAAAGAGCCTGCATAAATCCCTGGCCGATCCAAACCATCACCTTACAAAGTATTTATTCCATCCGCATCTTGGTACCACGAAACAGGAAACTTTCGAAGCATCAATTACCATAAAAACCGCAAAGTAAGCAACACACCAAAATATCACCATGTGGAAGTGAATATAACGAGGATACTTGGAAGGTCTCAAATTAGAGTCGTGAGTGGAAACAGTTGCACATCCATGCAGACCGCCCATATTAGAAACGACAATATATCATATAAGCTTGAAACGTATAAGGAATAGAGACCAAGAATTTCCGGAGAATAGCGAAATGATGGGAAAATGTTTTTCCGTTGACGAAAAAGAAGTCCGACACGCTCTTGAAAAGGGAAAGAAAGCCGGCAGTGGTGAAGTTCGTGAGGTCTTGACCCTGTCCCGTAACCTTGCGGGGTTGAATCTTGACGATGCATCCGTGCTCATGGGAATCAGCGATCCTGAATTATTGGGTGAACTGTTCGCTGCAGCCAAGGATGTAAAGGAAACAATTTACGGCCGAAGACTGGTCATTTTCGCGCCGCTCTATATTTCAAATCTTTGCGCCAATGAATGTTCCTATTGCGCGTTTCGAGCCAAAAATGCAGCTGTTCGCCGACGATCGCTCACCCTCGATGAAATCGCCCTTGAAACCCGGATTCTAGTGGACCAGGGACATAAAAGGATATTGTTGGTCGCGGGGGAAGCATATCCCAGGGAGGGTTTCGATTACATCTTGAATGCCATCGACACCATTTATTCGATCACTCACGACAAGGGGGAAATAAGGCGCATCAATGTAAACGTAGCGCCCTTGGATGTGCATGAGTTTGCAAAGCTCAAAGAACGCAAGATCGGAACATACCAGATATTTCAGGAAACCTATCACCGGGAAACATACGGCAAGGTGCATCTGAGGGGACGAAAAACCGATTACGATTGGCGGGCCGGAGCCGTTGACCGAGCCATGCAGGCCGGTATCGACGACGTCGGCATAGGAGTCCTGTTCGGACTGTTCGACTGGCGCTACGAGGTGCTGGCCATGCTGCAGCACATACGTTTTCTGGAAAACCGATTCGGAGTCGGCCCCCACACTATTAGCGTGCCGCGGCTTGAACCCGCTACGGGATCCGACCTTGCAAGTCATCCGCCTCACCCGGTCAGCGACCTGGAATTCAGAAAACTGGTCGCTGTTTTGCGCCTCGCCGTGCCGTATACCGGTATCATCATGTCCACGCGCGAATCTGCCCAAATCCGAAGAGAAACCTTTGCTCTGGGTGTTTCCCAGATTTCAGCGGGAAGCCGCACCAATCCCGGCGGGTATTCCGAGGAAGACAAAAGGGACCGGTCGAGTGAAGGCCAGTTCAGCCTTGGAGACCATCGCGGACTGGATGAAGTGATAAGGGACATATCCGAACTCGGCTATATTCCCTCATTTTGCACCGGTTGCTACCGGCTGGGAAGAACCGGTAGGGATTTCATGGATCTCGCGAAACCGGGAGATATCAGGCTGCATTGTGATCCAAACGCGATTTCAACGTTTGAAGAATATCTTGCAGACTATGCTTCGCCGGAAACAAAGAAAATCGGACGGGCCTGCATAGAAAGCGTTTTATCCGCCATGGACGAAAAACCCCGGCACATAGCGAAAAAAATGCTGGAAAAGGTTCAGTCAGGAGAGCGGGACATATACTGCTGATAGGCTTCTGAAGCGGTTACTGCAGCTCACAGGGTTACACCCTCCTCCCGGACCCCATTCAGTTTGAAACCTCCACGGCGCCTGCTGTGCAATTGTTTTGCGGCCTGGTCTCACCACGCTGGTCCACGTCGGGGCAATCCTGCCCTGCGCCAATGACCACGCTCCCCGGTCCGGGAAGCATTGTTTCGGTCGGACCTCCGTTGTCGCCCAAAGGCTCCAGCTCGGAATCCGCCCAAGTGATGTCCTCGGTGCACGGCCAATCATCGCGGGCATCGTTATGCGTCCG
>SLPX01000169.1 GCA_007131745.1 Myxococcales bacterium | reverse complement strand
CGTCGGCGACTCGGTTGAATCCCTTCAGCCCTTCGGGCAGCGGTCTTCAAACGCCGTCTTATTGGGCGACCGCCTTTTTTTGCGGCTCGTTCTATTGATCGCGAATGATCGAACGAGCCTGTTTGTTTACGGCGGCGCCCAAACCCCCGAGGGCAGCGATGCGGAACTTTTGTCGAACGCTGGTGGTAGAACGAGGAGAGCATTTCGTAACAGGCTGCAAAGCGTTTTGATTGGGCGCTTGCTCCGGTGTTAATTAAGGTGTAGTTTGGGTTTCCTTGCCTGCGTATGTTTTCCGGGCATTTGACCGTAAGGGAAAGGAAGGAATCGATGATTGAAAACGCGTTTAACATTGATGTCGAAAAAAGAGGTGTTTTCGGGGAAACAAAAATGAGGATATTGTTTTTGTCCGCCTTGTTTGCAGCGCTGTTTCTTTTGGGCTGTCCGGGTGGGAGACACGAAAGAGACACTACGCCGCGCTCGGAAGAAGACCCCGGGGTCAAGGAAGATTCGGCGGATGATAAAGCTGATCAGGCGAAAGACGAGGAGCCAATGATGGCGGAGATCTGGAAAACCGTGGAACAGGCGAACGAAACATGCGACTTGAACCTGAAAAAGGCCCAGGAAATACGCAAACGAATTCTTGCGGTCGAGGGAAAACGGACAAAGGAAAATACACTTGAACCCATGAACGCCCTTCTTATCAAGATGGACCGCATTCTTCCCATGGCGGAACTAATTTCAAACACCCATCCCGAAAAGGCGGTGCGCACCGCGGCCGAAGAGTGCGAACAAAAGGCCAAGAAGTACGTGTCGGAATTGAAGCTTGACAGGGATGTGTATGAAGCTTTGAAGGGAGTGGAAGAAAGCGAACTTGATTCTTTGGCCGCCAGATTTCGTTCTCATCTTCTTCGCGACTATAGACGCGCGGGGGTTGACCGCGATGAGGCGACCCGCAAGAAACTGGCGGAAATCCAGAACGAAATGGTGAAGCTGGGTCAGGAATTTACCCGGAATATCCGTGACGACAAAAAGTCCATCCGGGTGAGTCGAAAGGAACTTGCAGGGATGCCGGAGGATTTTGTCAACGCGCGCGCCGGGGGGGTGAAAAAAGGGGAAAAAATAGAGATCACAACAGAATACCCGGACTTCTTTCCGGTGCAGGCTTATGCGGACGACGACGGACTGAGAAGGCGGCTTTACACTATTTATCTTCAGCGGGCTTACCCGGTCAACGAGGACATATTGAGGCGGATATTGAAACTTCGCCACGAATACGCGACAGCGCTGGGATATTCCGATTGGGCGCAATACAACGCGGAAGACAAGATGGTTGAAAACAGGAAGGTCATCGCTGATTTTATCGACAAGGTGGCTGAGTTGGCCGAACCCAGGATGAAAGCCGATCTGAAAGATATTTTGAAGAGGAAGAGAAAAGATAACCCAAGGGCGAAGCAGGTTCAGACATGGGATCGGTTTTATTACGTCAACAAGATCCGCGAGGAGCGCTATGGGGTCAACCCCGAGGAGGTTCGCTCTTATTTTCCTTTTGAAAGCGTCAAAAAGGGATTGCTGTCCCTGTCGGAAGAGCTTTTCGGTGTTGAGTTCAAGAGGGTCGAAAACGCGGAAGTCTGGCACCCAAGAGTGGAGACTTATGATGTTTACGAAGGAAATGAAAGAATTGCCAGATTTTATCTGGATCTGCATCCGCGCGAGGGGAAATACGGTCATGCAGCATTGTTTCCAATCTACAGCGGGATTAAAAACGTTCAGATTCCATCCTCCGCTCTGGTGACCAATTTTCCGGATCCTGAAAAGAGTGAACACGCGCTTACCGAGCACAATCAGGTCACAGTTTTTTTCCACGAGTTCGGTCACTTGATGCACCAGCTTCTTTCCGGCAGGCAGCGTTGGGTAACGCAGTCGGGAATCAGCTGCGAGTGGGATTTTGTGGAAGTACCGTCCCAGCTTTACGAGGAATGGTCATGGGACCCGGAAGTGCTCGCCCGGTTTGCCCGGCATTACAAAACAGGAAAGCCTATACCTGCTTCACTCGTCGAGAACATGCGTAAGGCGGACGAGTTCGGTAAGGGGATTCATGTCATGAGGCAGATGTTTTTCGCAGCGCTTTCCTTGAGATACCATGACCGGGACCCCGGGAAAATGAACATGATGAAGGAAATGCTTTCGGTCGGAAAGCAATACAGTCCGTACCCGCACATCAAGGGAACAGCAACCTATGCGTCGTTCGGGCACTTGAGCGGGTACAGTTCAATGTATTACACGTACATGTGGTCACTGGTCATATCCAAGGATCTTTTTACGAGATTCCAGGAAGCCGGGTTGATGGATGCAAAGACGTCAGCGGAATACAGGAAAGCGATCATAGAACCAGGCGGCGCGGTCGATGCTTCGGACATGGTGGAGAGTTTTCTTGGCAGGCCCTATTCCTTCGACGCGTTCAGGGCCTGGTTGCAACAGAATTGACCATGGTTTTTTCATCGGAGTTTTGGATGATTGAAGAGAAAATTCGATGTCTCGTACCGTAAAATTCATTGTGTTCGTTCTGCTTCCCGGGGTGGTTGTCTTTGCAGGTTACTACATTTACTCCAGAGCGGCGGTGACTTCGGCGCACGCGGAAGCGGAAAAAAAGTTGGATGGAATATACATGGTGAGGGGAACCGGCACGCTCACATCCGAAATGGTGCGCGAGCGTGTTTCGGAAAGGATGAAAGCTCTCGGGCTCGAAGTTCGGAGCGCGGACGTGGATGTGCATTTCGAAACCCTGGACGATGAAAATATTCATGAATTGCCTGCCCAGGTTCGCATGGGAATGGACCTTACGAGTGAATTGCAGGGCGATGAAATGGAAATGCACGTGTTGAAGATCAAGTTTCCGCTTGTGATTCGCAAGGGATTGGTGAAAAGGAGATATGTCGTCGAGAGAGTGTTCGGGTTCAAGGGAATCGTGGAAGATTATTGACCCGGCAGTAAACGGGAATCCTCAAAAAACCGATTAACCCGTCGAAAACAGAGCGAAGTTTTATGCTTGATCTGAGGCGAAAATCGAGCATACTTCACCGGTCAAGTTAAAAGGAGGCTTTGAGCCATGAAAAAAGGAATTCATCCCGTGTACAAGAGCGCAACGATCAAATGCGCCTGCGGTCAGGCTTACGAAACTTATTCTACCCGCGGTGACTACAATGTGGAAATCTGTTCTAATTGTCATCCGTTTTACACAGGGAAGCAGAAACTCGTGGATACGGCCGGGAGAGTGGAGAGGTTCAACAAGAAATACGGTCGAAAGACCAAGCAATAACTCGCTCCGTCTCCAGCCTTTTGCCACGCCGAGAATACGAGAACAGCAGAATATCAAAATGTTCAACACGCTGATTTATTTACCCCGACTGGCGGGGGCGCTGTTGAAATCTTCCTCGCAGGGCGGGGATGATGAAGCGCCCGTCCGGCCCGATCCGGCGAAAGTCGGCGGGCAGGCGGTTTTGGAGGGCGTAATGATGCGCTCTGAAAATTCATTCGCCGTGGCTTGCCGGAGGGCTGATGGGCGCATCGTGGTGAGGGAATCAGAGTGGCGGAGCATCCAAAACAAGTTCAGGTTTCTCAGGTGGCCTTTTTTCCGCGGGTCGATAGTCCTGATTGAAAGCCTGGTCAACGGATTTTCGGCATTGAGTTTTTCCGCCGCCCAAATGGAAGAAACGAACCAAAACGCTTCGAGCCCCGAAGTTGACGGTGATTCCGTGAAACCCGGCAGCACCGGGATTGTGTCAGGGCATCAGGCGAAAAAATCGGATTCTCTTAAAGCGGGAAAAGAATCAAAGGAATCGGGAGAATTGTCGGGGCCTATGATAGGATTGACATTCGCAGCATCCATCGCCCTGGCGCTAGCGTTGTTTGTGGGAGTTCCACATCTGCTTTCATTGTTGTTGGGCTTGAAAACCGACACCTTTCTTTTTCATATAGTTGATGGGGTCATAAAGGTTTTCATGGTCGTAGGTTACATGGCGGCGATATCGTTTATGCCTGAGATTCGACGCGTCTACATGTATCACGGCGCGGAACACCAATCCATTGCGGCCTATGAGGCTGATGACGATCTGGTGGTGGAACGGGCTAAAACATACTCCCGTTTTCATCCCCGGTGCGGGACTTCTTTTCTTTTCATTGTGATTTTGGTGAGCATACTTCTTTTCGCCGCGCTGCTTCGTACGCCCTGGGTTCAGCACGGGGTGCTTGATCAGGTTCTCAAGGTATTTGTCAAGATACCTCTTATGTTGCCGGTTGCGGGGATTTCATATGAAGCGCTGAAATTGTCCGGGAAATTGAAGAACAGCCGGTTGGCCATGATAGTTGTTGCTCCCGGCTTGTGGCTTCAACGGTTGACCACAAGAGAACCCGATGATGAACAAAGGGCGGTGGCGTTGGCAGCGCTTCGCAAGACTTTATGGCGGGAAAACACCTTGGCCGAAGGGCGATCCTCGAACGGTGATGCGTCAACATCTCGGAGCGACACGCGAAACATCGAAGTTTTTGACTCGTACAAAGAGATAGTCTACGAGCAAACGACCTAATGGCTGAAGAGGGATCTGCAGGGAACGGTTGCAATGCTTAGCGCGGAACTGAAAAAGAAGCTGAATGGACTTGTGGCACATCTTGAAAAGCTGGATTCCGCCCTTTCCGACCCGGCCCTTATGAACGATCGCGAGCGATATACCAAGCTGGCGTGTGAAAGAGCCGACGTGTCGAAACCTGTTGAAGTTTATCTGGAATACGAGAAAACCATGGAGCAGATCGAGGAAGCCAAGGCACTGCTTTATGATTCGGATCCCGAGATGAAAGACTTGGCAAGGGAAGAGTTGAAAAACCTGGAACCAAAGGCCGAGGGACTTGCTGCCCGGGTCAGGGAACTGCTTGTGCCAAGGGATCCGGATGATTCGAAAAACACCATGCTGGAAATCCGCGCGGGCACCGGCGGAGAAGAAGCGACGCTTTTTGCAGCTGAATTGTACAGGATGTACTTGCGTTACGCTGAGAGGAGAGGATGGAAGATAGAGGAGATGAGTCGTTCCGACAGCGACAGCGGCGGGATCAAAGAAGTGGTGGTTATGGTTACAGGCGAAAATGTTTTCGGCGAAATGAAATTTGAATCAGGTGTTCATCGCGTTCAGCGGGTTCCGGTGACCGAGTCGCAAGGTAGAATTCATACTTCAGCGGCTACGGTCGCTGTGCTTCCCGAAGCGCAGGATGTGGATGTCAAGCTAGATGACAAGGATCTCCGGATAGATGTATATCGTTCATCCGGTCCGGGCGGCCAGAGCGTAAACACAACCGACAGTGCAGTTCGTGTTACGCATGTTCCGTCGGGCCTCGTGGTTATTTGCCAGGATGAAAAATCACAGCACAAAAACAAGGCGAAGGCTCTTCAAATTCTTCGAACGAGGCTGCTGGACCTGGAAAGAGAAAAACAGCATGCTGAGCAGCAGGACAAGAGGAGAAGCTTTGTTGGCAGCGGAGACAGATCGGAAAAGATCCGCACATATAATTTTCCGCAGGACCGCATGACCGACCATCGAATAGGCTTGACGCGACATGATCTCAATTCATTGCTGGACGGTGATTTGCAGGAATTGGTTCAGGCGTTGAGGGCTCACGATCGCGCCGGGCGCCTCAAGAATGAACTGGAATAACGCCCACCCTGTATTCAGAAGAGACATCTCCACCAGACTTGCCCCCACAATACATCCCAGACAAAAAGGGCAGTGAAATGCGTTCCCCATGCAGCAAAGAAACCGTGTCTGTAAAACATGGCGGCACATACCAATCCAGTGAGCGCGTAAAAAAGGAAATAATGAAAGATCAATATAGCCGGTACATCTGAAATGTTTTCGATTCCATATTCAGCCCCGTGAAATGGAATAAAAAGGAAAAAAGCCGAAACAACGGAAAGAAATGCAAGAAACCAAAAAGACGACTTGCCGACGCTAATTCCGGTTTTTTGCAAAACAGCGCATCCTCCTCCTAAGAAAATAAGACGAAAAAGGAGTTCGTGCACTCCGCTTGCAATAGGAGTTGACAACAATGCGGTCGCCGGCGGCGGATGAGGCATTGAACCTCGGTAATGCAGGTTGCTCAATATCAAATCCAGGGAGATCAATAGTATGCCGGTTATCGCGCCGGTCGCGGAGGCGGTGAAAAGGATGCTGCGCAATGGCTTTTTGCTGTCTTGGGTTGCAAAACTTCCGAAACCATAAAAAGAACATACGAGCCATCCCGTTCCACCGGCCGTCAAGGTGATAACAACGTCCAGGATGATTCGCCGTGACGAAGTAGTCACCCATATCCCGGTAGGAAAAATGCGTGAACCGCCTTCCATCAAAACAAGGAGACCGGAAGCAAGAACCAAAAAACCGATACAGATGAGATAAGCCGTTCGATATGGAACTGAAAACCGCATTAAGGGAATTTTTTGACCAACCCCGCCTCAAGGTCAAGACTTGAAAAGAGGGAATCGGATTTTGCCGGAAACGAACAATTGTTTGTTTCGGCTGAACGATTTTTTTTATAATGTTCTATTTTACGAAAACGGGTCCGAAGATCTCTTTGATAGAGCCGCCGAGGAAAACAGCGCGCATTCCCTCGAAAATAAACTTTGTTTCTTCAAGAGAAAGTCCTTCGGCAAAGGAGGCTGAATCCCTGCTGCTGAACACTTGAATGCCTGAAACAAGCCCTTCATCAATCCTTCCGCTGTCATGAACGAAAGGGGAAATGTTCATCACCATGTCTTGAATTTCTTGTAAGTCAAAATTCCTCCCTTCAACCACGAGATTGTTCTTGGAGAAGACAACTTCCCATACAATTTCCCCTTCTTTGGACTTCCTGCCCATCATGACGGATTCTTTCACTCTTCGAAAGACAATATGCATTTTCGGGGGTGGACAAGGCGTCTTGACTCCGTCTTCAAGGGATTTCCATTTTTCCATGATTGTCGAGTCGAAAGATTCGGGCTCTCTCATGTATGGAGTTCCGGTTGAAAGATCGACGATGGGCCAACCAAGGTATTCGGCGGCAGTTCTTGCTCCTTTCAGGGCATGGTGATAACCCATGATGAAGTTGCTTGGAGAGATGATGATGTCTTCATGGTTAGAATTATTCGGCACAATGTGAAAAAAAGATCTGATGGGATTTCTGTTTTCAGGATTGCTGAATTCACCGGGAGGCCTGGTTGAAATAAAAACCACGAAACCTTTTGAACGGTTCTTGTCATATGGCGCCAGTACAAGAGAAGAAAAGCGGTCTAAAAAACGTCGCCGTTTGAAGATGGGAACAAAAACCCCCATCCATGTTTCAATTCTGTTCGCGTTGCGATGAATCGTCCATCCAAGACAGCCGAAATAGAATGTGGCCGTGAGGCTAATGCCTACAATTGTTGAAAAAATGAGAAACATCCAAGCGACGACGCCGATATGGGAGGAACTTGTGTAAACCCACGCTGCAATCATGAACAAGATGGGAAAGTAGATTGCCGGAAAGAGCCACAGGTTTTTGTACCGCTTTTTCCCGGATTTTCGGGCGAACGTATTTTGATGAGTAAGGATCTGCTCTTGAATGCACGTTTCATCACTGGAACGCGGCTGGAAAGAGTGCTGTCCCGCATCAAACAGAAAAGTCTTTTCTTCGTGTAAGGTGACTGTGTTTTTGTCGGGTGGCGATGGGGAGGGTGCAGCAAGACCAGTTACGTCCTCAATCAGATCCGTGTTTTTATCTAATTTGGTGACATCGCTGAATTCCTCGGTGGTGTCGCCGACACTCGAGATCCGATTGGTTTTTTCCTGCGTGATTTCTTCCAGTTCGTCGGTGGTGTCGCCGACATCGTGATGTTGCTCGGTGGTGTCGCCGACACTCGAGATCCGATTGGTTTTTTCCTGCGTGATTTCTTCTAGTTCGTCGGTGGTGTCGCCGACATCGCTGAGTTCATGGGTGTTTTCGCCGATGTTAGTGGACATCCGATCGGTTTTTTCCAGGGTGGTTTTGTTTAGTTTGTCCGTGGTGTCGCCGACATCGCGAAGTTGATCAGTGGAATCGTGGATTTCCGAAAGTATTTCTTGTTTGTTACTTCCGGACTTTTCAGTTTTCGTAATGACCGTTTCTTCTTCATGCAGCGAATTGCTCATGATTGGATCAGCCTTTTTACCACTTCTTCGACGATTATTTCGACAAGGGTCGATTCGCTTCCGGGGTTTGCATCTACCTTGATCCCATCAGCCTGGGACTTTAGACCGTATACAGTTTCTTTCAAGCCCTGTATTTTTTCCAATTCTTTGCGGGTCAGCGGTGTGGGCGTTCCAAGCTGCCTGGCGAAAAAAGTCACCTTTGCGCTGTGTTCCAGAGTTTCCATTTTATAGTGAGCTTCCCTAAGGCTTTTAGCATAAGTAACCGCGCCGTGATTCGCAAGTAGTATTGCGTCGCATTCGGACAACAGTGGCCGAATGGAGCGAGGAACTTCCCGCGTGCTGGGGGTGGCGTATGGCGCCAGCGGGACTTCTCCCAAAAGTATGGCGGTTTCAGCGAGTAGACACTCTTTCAAAGAAAGCCCCGCTGCTGCAAACGCTGTGGCCATGGGTGGATGCGCATGCACTATGGCGTGTACGTCTTTGCGCCGCTGATAGATTTCCAGGTGCATGGGTAATTCGGTTGTCGGCTTTACGGGTCTGTTGTGATGACTTACAACTTTTCCCTGCATATCGCAGACAAGCAGGTCGGCGGCATTCATGAATCCCTTGCTCACACCCGAGGGCGTGATCAATATTTTTTCTTCATTCAGCCGAATCGAAATGTTGCCGTCATTGGCCGCTGTAAACCCCTTCATCCAGATGCGTTGTCCGGTTTCGACAATGTCGTTTCTTGCTTTTGCTTCCAGAATCATTTGCTGAAGCCTCCGGTCGTGTAGGGGGTCGTACCCTGTCGGATCAATAACCTCCGGACGCTGTCGCCTCCCCTTTTGCAATGGCCACGGAGGCCGATGCTCCTATTCTGTCCGCACCTGCTTCCACCATCTTACGAGCCGTTTCCAGATCCCTGATTCCACCGGAAGCTTTGACCCCCATTTCCGGGCCGACGGTTTCACGCATCAAAGCTATGTCCGCGGCGGTTGCTCCGCCCGAAGCGAATCCGGTCGAGGTTTTGACAAAATCAGCACCGGCCAATTTTGCAAGGAGACACGCTTTCACTTTTTCTTCGTCGGAAAGCAGTGCGGTTTCAAGAATCACTTTGACAATAGCCTGGCCTTTTGCCGCTTCCACCACTGATTCAATGTCCCGCCGTACGAGATTATCGTCTCCGGATTTGAGTGCGCCGACATTGATCACCATGTCCAATTCGGTTGCGCCGTTTGCAATCGCATCTCTAGATTCAATCGCCTTGGCTGTTGGAGTTGTGGCGCCGAGAGGGAACCCGATCACCGTACATACTTTGACTCCGGAGGATCGAAGAAGTTGCGACGCAAGCGCTACGTTGGAAGGATTCACACAGACCGATGCGAAGTTGTATGTGCGAGCTTCATCACAAAGCTTCTGAATCTCCTCCTCGGTTGCGTCCGGCTTGAGGAGCGTATGGTCTATCATGCCGGCCACTTGCGAGTCATTTACCTTTGTGCCGGGTGTCGCCCCGATTCTGTCCGCGCCGGATGTGACCACGTTTAGCACGGCTTGCTGATTCATTTCAGCGCATCGGCCGCAGTTGGCGCAGTCGTCCGGGTTTTCAGAGCATGCAGTTTCCGAATAAGATCCCGGTATGATAGCGGTTTGCGTTGAGGATGTTCCGGCCTGAAAACGGTTTTCAACGTTGAGCTTTTTCGAAATGGTCAGGTTGGTTTCCTGCTCAGCAGCAAGCGAAGATATGTCAACAAGTACAACGCCCAATTCTTCGAGGTTTTTAAGGATTTTGTTTACCCGGTTTTTAAATCCATCCGGAACCTGTGGATAGTCGTCCCTCGCTCCGTATAGTGAATTGACCGCCGCAATCACCGGCTTGGAAAGCATCAACGCAAAAATGCCCATCAGTGAGGCGGCGCTGTCGCCGTCCAGGAAAGATATTTTGGAAGCCGTGCTCAACGTCAAGTTGGGAAAATAGACCCCTTTACATCTTTCGATCAATTCACGCATTTCGTGAGTCACCCTGTCGGGCAGTAAGGACATGTTGGGACAACCCCTCCGGATCGTCGGAATATCCACGACGTGTTTTGCGGATGGAGATAAGAAAATCTTCACTTTTTCGTATTTCCGCGAAAGCAGGCTCAACTGCCGGTAGACTTCATCCAAGCGGCCGTCTCCGGCCGTAAAAATCACAAGGCATGAAGTTTCGTGCGAAGAAAACTTCGTGTCGACACGGTGCACGGAGGATTCTCGCCGGAAAGGTAGGGCCTCTCCGGTTTCATCCAGTTTCTTGATAACCCTGTCCACGATCTCTTTGATCATGTCGTCAGATCCCATAAAAACCTCCAAGCATATACCGGGCAACGGCAAACGACGTCACCGGGCTAATATGCATTCATTCTGCGGACACTAGGAAGTCGGAAGAATTGTCTCCACTTCGTCGTGGGGTCTGGGAATCACGTGAACCGAAGTGAGTTCGCCGACTCTTCGTGCTGCCTCGGCTCCGGCTTCGACCGCTGCTTTTACTGCGCCAACGTCGCCTCTTACAGCCACGGTGACAAAGCCGCCGCCTACGAAATTGCGTCCCGTTAAAGTAACTTTCGCTGCTTTGACCATTGCATCCGCTGCTTCGATTGCAGGTACAAAACCCTTTGTTTCTATCAATCCCAAAGCTTCTTTCATTTCTCTTTCCTCCGGTTTGTCAATTGTTACCGTTTGCTCTTGTTTTTGTCTTCGTCAAACACTTCATCTACAAAACCTGCGATGCTCAAGTCCACGGGGGTGAGCCCGGGAAAAGGCATCGCGGCCTCTTTCTTTGTCACCAGGAAAACGAAATCCCCAGGACCTGCATAACCGATAGCATCAGCTGCTACTACGGGTTTTCCCCTTGGTTTTCGGTCTTCACCGATTAGCTGAACGATCATGAGCTTAACGCCCTTAAGGGCGTCTACTTTCACCGAGGATACGATTTGACCTATAACTTCACCCAGGATCATGATCGACCTCCGGATGTTCCCCTTGCAAACCCCGCTTCTCCGGTCAGAGCGTGTATCTTGAAAACCCTTTTTTCGTGCCTGCCGGCTGCGTACCCGGTCGTCAAAAACACCTTAAGTATTCGTTCCGCCGCCGCTGTACCCAGGATGCGACCTCCGAGAGTGACGACCTGTGCGTTATTGTGTTCTCTTGCCGATTCAGCGGCAAATTCACACCAGCAAACCGCTGCACGTATGCCGGGTACCCGGTTGCATACCATGGCCGACGCCACACCGATAGCATCGATCATGATCCCGAAAACCTCTTCACCGGCGGAACGCGCTTCCGCTACGGCGCGCGCCAGCAGGAAGGCGATGTCCGGATAATCGACAGGATCTCTCGAATGGGTTCCGAAGTCTTTCACCTTGAAACCTTCCTTTTCAAGAAAGGAAGCAAGGTGGTTTTTCAGGTCGAATCCTCCGTGATCGCTTCCGATGAATACGGTTATATCTTTCTTTGTTTTCATTTCGCTTTTAGCGCCTCGATCTTTCGTGCGTATTCCCGAGCCGACTCCGTTACAATATCGGCGAATGAACCGCCTTTCAGGGATGCCCCTCCGACGAGCAAACCGTCGACCTCTTCCACGCTCATGATTTCGGCCGTGTTAGCCGGATTCACACTGCCTCCGTACAATATACGAATACGTTTTGCGTCAGCGTATGTATAAACACGTGCAATAGTTTCCCTGCAGAAAGCCGTTGCTTCGACTATTTGTTCTCGTAATGCTTTAACGCCCGTGCCGATGGCCCAAACCGGCTCGTATGCAACGGCTAGGTTTTCAGGGCGGCGAGGCCGGACTCCTCGGTTGAGCGCGGCTTCCAACTGAAGCCGCAATACCCTGAAAGTGCTTTTCCGTCTACGTTGTTCGAGTGTTTCGCCCACGCATAGAATGGCCCCGAGCCCACCTTTAATTGCAGAACCAAGTTTTTCCGCGATATCCGTATCAGTTTCACCGGCGGCTCTTCTTTCGGAATGGCCCACTATTACCCATTGTGCTCCTGCCGCCTTCAGTAATGCTGCCGACAATTCTCCCGTGTGCGCTCCGGACGCGGCCGGGTGTAAATTTTGCGCTCCCAGTTCTATGTTAGAGAAACGTTTGGACGCGGTTTCGGCCAGAGGATAAAGAAGGGAAGCGGGAGGGCAGATGATTGCCTGGATTTCTTCAAGCGGTGCAGTGGAGAGACATGTCAGAAAATCTTCAAGTAATACCCTGACATCAACGGATGCGGGATCCGCGCCGGCGGGAAAATTCATTTTCCAGTTAGCGACGGCCATGGGTTGCGGCAATCCGCCGGGAGATTCTACACCCTTTTGGGAGCGATGGACGGGGCGCTGATTGCCAACCTGCAATTCCTGTAGAACCTGTCTTACGATCTTTTCGACCAGGGTTTGCAATTCAATCGGAGCCATCAGGTTTCTTCTTTCGCCGATGGTTTTTGCAGATGTTTCTGGATTCCGCGCGTTTCCACATAGTCGATCACCCCGACGGCTACTGCTTCAACAGAGCTTTCTTTTTGGCCCAAAATGGACCGAATGGAATTTCCTTCCTGCAAGACGAGGACGTGATCTCCTATGCCCGCTCGGCACTTGTCCACAACAAGAAAGGAGTCTTCGGTGTTACAGCCTTCTTCGTCCACCGGTTGCACAACCAGGAGTTTGAAAGCCTTGAAGCTCTCCAGCTTTATGGTGGACACTACGTGTCCCTTGACTCGCGCCATCCGCACGACATTCCTCCATTTTCAATGTTTGGCGGGTCTACTTTTTGGAGCGTCCCTTGCCTTCATGTTGAGATCCTCCCGGTACGGGAAGAATTGTTTCAACTTCTTCATGAGGGCGCGGAATCACATGTACCGAGGTAAGCTCGCCCACTCTGCGGGCTGCTTCCGCGCCCGCTTCTACGGCTGCCTTTACCGCGCCTACATCTCCGCGCACCATCACGGTCACGAAGCCGCCGCCTACTCTCTCTTTTCCGATAAGGGTTACTTTTGCTGCTTTGACCATTGCATCAGCTGCCTCAATGCTTCCGACCAATCCTCTGGTCTCGATAAGGCCAAGGGCTTCTTTCATGTTCTTTTCCTCCGTTTGAGAATTCTTTTGCGAGTTTTTGTTCGGTTTATATTAATTATGCTGGTTCTTCCTCTTTACAGAATTTTGTCTATCAACTCGGGGTGTGGGGCCGCAATGACCGTATATCCCAGCAACATGGCTTCTTCGGAAAGAGCGTTGACCGCGGCTGTAACAGCGGAACGCACCGCCGCTACTTCACCCGTGAGAACAACAAAGGCCTTTCCTGCAAGTCCCCGGCCAAGGCGAATCTCAATAAGATGCACGTCCGCGGACTTCACCGCTTCGTCCGCCGCGGTTATGGCGGACGCCATGGTGAATGTTTCGATGACCCCGAGTGCCTTGATGTCGTCCACCTGAGACATAGCGCTCAAGGCGGGTATGACTTCCGGATGAACCGACGGTATTACTGTGCTGTCTGAAAAAGCTTCGCCCACACACGCGGTGCCGGCGCTCATGGCGGCATGCACCGCGGCCACGGAACCGCAAAAAACCACGAGGTACTTACCCGGACAGGTCGCTGATGCTGTAAGAAGCTTTATTTCGGCTGCTTTGGACATAGCGTCCGCAGCTTCTATCCCCAGAGCGATGCTTCTCGTTTCAAGAGCTCCAATTGCGTTTACCTTGGAACCGTGGTTTTTCAGGCTGGACATGAACCCGTCTTCCAGGCAGGGATGAGATCTCGCAGGACTCATGTTGTTACTCCCGGATCCGTTGAGGATCCCGTTTTTCCGGAACGACGGCTGGTTCGACCGGATATCGGGGCCGTTATTTTGATTTTTCGGTCCACCACCCATTCCACCGTTCCGTCGATGCCGGCATGAAGAGCGGTGCTGACATTACCGTCCGGCTCTGCAATCAAATCCCCCTTTTGCACCCTGTCGCCTTTTTTGACTATTGGTTTTGACGGCGCACCAGCGCATCCGTCTGTTTTCAAAACAACATAAGGCGGATTATCCACCCTGTCCAGGTGGGTGCAAGGGATTTCCAACGGTTTCAGTCCCAACCGTGAAACCAGCCTGGAAACGGGCACTTGTTTAATGTAAAAAAACCGGTCGGGTTTGCTTTTTTTCAAAGAATCGGGCTTGACGCCCGAGGAGCGCAAGCGTTTCTTGATTTCAATGTTCATTCCGCAGGGATCCAAATACATCGGGCAACCGTAAACCGTGCACAAGCCGCATTCGCAACAGTAAAAAGCTCCGGTATAAGCTTCCAAATCGTGAGTGATACCGGATGCAACCGAGCGCATAAGGCGATCCGGATGGATTCGATGACCCAGAGCGTTTCTGGGGCAAACCTGTGTGCATTCGTTGCAAAGACAACACGCTGCACGGGCTGTGCGCAGGCGGTTCGAAGAATCTATTAAATGACGACGCACAACCTGGTGGTCGCCCGGAAGTACGAGAATTCCGGAAGTCGTCTTTTGGATGGTTTCCCCCGGATCGACCGAGAGGGTGCCCATCATGGGTCCGCCGTCGATGAAATGCGGTTTGCGGAGCGGGGTTCCGCCGGCCAGTTCGAGTAGAAAAGAATAGGGTGTTCCCACGGGAACTTCAGCTGTTACAGGTTTGCCGACAGCCCCCGCCACGGTCACGATGCGGGAAGTCAAGGGTTCGCCGGACTTAAGGGCCGCGGCTGTCGCTTTCAGGGTTGCGGTATTGCATACCGCTGCCCCAACGTTCAACGGGAGGCCCATTTCCGGTATTGTTCTTTGAAGAACCTGTTGAACCAGTACGAATTCATCGCCCATCGGATAGTTGTTCGGCAGGAGAGCAAGTTCAACCGATCCTTCCAAAAACCGCCGCCGTCGCCTGACAGCTTTTTCCATGGCGGATGCTACATCCTGATTCTTCGCTTTTATCGCCACGATTCCTTTACGGGCCCCGGTAAGTTCCATCGCAAAACCAAGCCCCTCCACAACATCGTCGGGATAAGCCAGCATCAAGTTTTTGTCGGACCAGAGAAGCGGTTCACATTCCACGCCGTTAGCGATTACAGTGTCAACATCCGCTGCGAGTTTGACATGCGTTGGGAAGCCTCCGCCTCCCATGCCTGCAACTCCGGCAGCTTGGATCTTTTTGAGCGCTTCCTCTTTGGACGTTTTCATTTCTTCAGGCATCTAAATTATCCTGAATGCTCCGGCCAAAACGCATCTTCGTTGCCTTGTAAATGTTCTGGCCGACGTCAGACCTTCACCCGTGGGGGTTGCGATGCTCAGGGTTGTAAAACCCTCTCCTCCGAATCCCAACCCCGCGTATGAAGGAGCGTTCTTTACAAATATGGATGTTTCCACAGCGCGCGCGACAATGCTCATGCGCGTGACGTGCTCGGAATGCATCACCGCGGTATGGCGAAAGCCGTGCTCAGCTTGTAGCGCCAGCTTAAGTGAATGTTCAAGATTGTCAGTGCGCACTATCGGAATGAACGGCATGAGTTGTTCCGCTTGCACCAGAGGATGCATGGGATCTTCCACCTCCGCGATGACGAGCCTTGCCTTTGCGCCGGGATTTATCCCCACTGTTGAAAGCAGAATGGATGCATCTTTGCCGACTTTGTCGGTGCGCGCTTTCGGATTGGATGGGTCGCTCGTGTCCAAACACTCTTCGACAAGAGCTTCTAAAGGACGTCCGGAGATTTCATAGGCTCCGTATCGGGTCATTTCCTCCTTCAAGCGATCCGCTACGTTTTTAAAGACGAATATTTCCTTTTCAGCGATGCAGAGAACGTTGTTGTCAAAAGATGCTCCGTCGACGATGTTTCGCGCTGCACGCGTGATATCAGCCGTATCATCCACGATCACGGGAGGATTGCCGGGTCCGGCAGCGATGGTTTTTTTTCCGCAGGTCATGGCGACTTTAACAACACCCTCACCTCCGGTTACAAGCAGAAGCTTGATTTCCGGATGTTTCATGATCGCCTGCCCGGTTTGCATGCTTGGTTCCGCGACCGAGCAAACAAGTGTCGGGGGTCCGCCGGCAGACACGATCGCCCTGTTCAGCATTTTCACCGTTTCATTGCTGACTCTCTTGGCGCCGGGGTGCGGGTTGAAAACCACTGCATTGCCCGCGGCAACCATGCCTATGCTATTGTTTATAACGGTCGAAGGAGGGTTGGTGGAGGGGGTTATCGCTCCGATAACTCCGTAGGGCGCCGGCTCTACCAGCGTCAAACCGTCGTCACCGGTGTAGGCTCGGGGATCAAGGTCTTCCGTACCCGGGGTCTTTCGCGCCGCCAGGAGGATTTTCTGAATTTTCGCGCTTACCCTTCCGAACCCTGTTTCCTCCACTGCAAGCGATCCCAACCTTTCGGCAGCCTCAACCGAAGCTTTGCGCATGGCCCCTATGAGTCGTTCTCTTTGAGCGACGCTCATATCCATGAGTTGTTCATAGGAATTTCGTGCCGCGGCCGTTGCCTCATCCACGTCCCCGAAAATCCCTGCAGAGGAATCCGGGGCCAACGATGAATCAGATGGAACAGGGGCCGATGAAGAAGGTTGAGTCGGATGCAACCCGCCTCCATCACGGGATTCAATATATCCCTTTGCCATCTTGTTTTTTACCTGCCGAACCACGTCGTCGACAAGCTTTTGCATCTGCGTTTCTGAAAAATCCAGCTTCATGACAAGCTACCCGTTTTCCAATAGGTTCAAATAATCATTTTGCAAAGGTGCGTGAACCCTCCACCTCCACGAAATCGACAATCGCGATGATAGTGCAATCCACGGGGAGTTTTTCGGTCTGCTCGGTCAACCGGGCGGACGAACCTTGTACATATAGCACGATTTCATCTTCGCCGGCGCCCACTGCATCCACGCCTACAAGAGGTTTTCCAGCGCTCTCGAGGGTCTTCACATCCACCGGTTCCACGATGAGCAGTTTCATTCCACGCATGTTTTCGGTCTTCTGGGTGCTTACCACCGTACCCGTGACCCTTGCCAGTTGCATTCGCTCCTCCAGGTCTCCGTTTCGGTCTGAGACATTCTAAACACGCTCACATTGACCGCCGATCAATCTCGCCATGCTGCGCTGACTGCGGCGCGCCTAACGGCGCGTCCTCGTCGTCGCGCCTGCAAAAATCCAGCTTGCTGGATTTTATACAGGAACGCGATGTCTCCTTGTGCTGCCTGCTCACGTACCTCAAGTACGCTGCGCCGGCTGCTCGCTCGCGCCTTGCCTAGCGAGCCCCTCGGCGGCCCTGCGAGGGTGTTCCGTGTGTCGGGATCTCAAAGAGATCCTGTTTGTATTGTCGGCTGTAGAATGTTGGGCCGACTCTGTTGACGTCTTATTCTTTCAATAATTGTCACCTCGATAATTTAATCCTCAATTCATTCGCTCGGTCTTTGGCCAGAGGAGTTACCACGGTTCCCGGGCCCAGTGTGATTACCGGCAAGCCGGCTTCGGCCGCTTCTTCCACGTCTTTTTCCGTGACCAAACCGCACATGGACTTAATCATGGGGGATTTCGCTGACTGAAAAGAAGCAATGGGTTTGAGTCCGTCTTCCGGGTTCATCGGCCGGACGCCAATCATTTCCAGGTCCCGCCACAGGGAACTCAATCTGCGAAACAAATTTCCGGGAACGCGCGATGAATCACCCGTCGGGTCAACCCGGTGTAGACCTCCAAGCTCCTTTCCGCGCAATACATGGACCGGTGTGGAAGCAAGCAGACCTTCGATCACCAACATCGAAAAAACATCCGAATCATCCAGATCCACGATCTTTTTCGCGGACGAGGTTTTCAATGAAGCAACGTAAGTCACTGATGTATCGGAGCACCATTTGAGCGAACTCGACAAAGCCTTGCCGGTGTCGGCACGTTCCCCATCCCTGATTATGACCACACAATCCGGCGGAACAAAGCTCAATTTTTCCCTCGATAACCAAGACGCTTCTTCACAGAGAACGAATCTCTGAAGGTATCCCATAGAGTTGATCCGAGTCCACAAGAGTTCGATCTTGTCAATGTGAGCGGCAGGAGCGCCGAAAATCCACAACACGGAATAACCTGAGTTCAATCCCGGCTTGGGATGAAGATCAACGACTTCGCACGACGCGATTTTTTTCGCCACTTCGCCCGCCACGAGTCGGGTGAGTTCTTCAAGAGAAAAATCGGTGGTATTTCCTTTTTTATCCGTCAATATGGTTCTTTCCGTTGCGTTTCATTTTGATCAGGGTGTTTATTTATCCGTAGCGATGGGTTTCGCTGAAATCGCAGTATGGTCTCATGCCCGTTTCGCGGATATCTTTGCTCAATGGACAGTTCAACTTAGCGCAAAGGTTGCACAGGTCCGACATTACTTCGACCAAATCTCCGTTTTTCAGGCCGGAAGCATTGCCCTCGTCGAGGTCAAGGTGCATTTCCGTTTTGAAATCAGGACTTACCCTGGCCACCACTTCCTCGAAAACAACCCGCCGGACTCCGATGGATCTAACGCATACCGATTGACCGTTTTCTATTCCCGCTCTCTCCGCATCCGCCGGGTTGAAATGTATATGACGCGCTGCGCAGATCAAACCTTTTTCCAGTTTTACAGCTCCCTTGGGCCCCATGAGGAATCCACCGGGAGTTCCTTCGAGATCTCCCGATGGTCTCACCGGAAGTGAAATGCCGAGTACAAAACCATCGGTTATGGAAAGTTCCGCCTGGCTTTCCGGTCGCTCGGGCGCCAAAACACGCACCCGATCCAGGAATCCTTTCGGGCCTACAATTTTGACGCACTCTTTGCACGCGTATTGTCCCGGCTGGGAGAGATCGAACATGGGGGTCAACCTGTGATCTCGTCCGAACAGACTGTCCACCGCGCTGCGGCTCAGATGTACGTGCCTGTTCGACAGCGCTACTGGTATTTCAATTCTTTCGGGCATGGGATCCAAGCTTGTACATCTTTTTTACAATTAGATTTTGAAACCTGATCAAAACCATCCAAGTTCTAAAACGTTCACGTGAACAAAAGCGGCCGGAGAATCTAAGCTTTTTGGGTGGTTAGTTGTCAACCACAAAAAGTTGAGTGACAATCTTTCAACTCATCTCCGGGTCACAGATTCTGAAGAAAGTTTTCATTGCAACGCGTCAACAAATTGAGTGGAAAATTTCCCAAAAATGTGATGGTCTCCATATGTATTGGTAAATTGTTGATGTGCCAATTTTGTGGCCGACAACTGAACCAGGAAGCGATGTCATGAAAAATAGTAAAAATTACAAGCGTTTGGGGTTTTTTTGTGCAATTTGTAGTGTTTTGTTTCTCGGCTTCTGGATTCATCTATCGTCCTGTGTTTTTGACACCGGTGGGATCTCGGGAGGATCAGAAGTTACATGCGGCAATGGTATTCTCGAGGATGGTGAAGAGTGTGACGGTCTTGATTTCGGTGGACGGACGTGTGAGTCATTGGGACTCGGACAAGGCACACTGGTTTGCACAAAGGATTGTAGGATAGATTCATCTGGTTGTGTTTCCAGTACATGTGGCGATGGTGTAGCCGACCATGGAGAGGATTGTGACGGCGATGATTTGAGAGGAAAAGACTGCGAGAGTTTGGGGTACGCGGGAGGTGTTTTGTCTTGTGACGGAGAATGCCGTTTCGATACCACGGGGTGTTATGTATTAGAAACATGTGGAAACGGTGAATTGGATCCCGGCGAGGAGTGCGACGAAGGGGAAGACAATTCCGATACGACTCCGAATGCATGCCGTACAAACTGCAGCTTGCCGCGATGCGGGGACGGAATCTTGGATGACCAATTCGGCGAGGAGTGTGACGACGGTGCATCCAACAGCGATACGACTCCGAATGCGTGCAGGACGGATTGTTCTTTGCCGGTTTGCGGGGACGGAATCCTGGATGACCAATTCGGCGAGGAATGCGATGGGGCGGTTCCTTCCGGAACGAGTTGCCAAACTCTCGGATTTGGCCATGGAGATCTGAAATGCACACCAGATTGTCGATTGGACACGTCGCTGTGTTCAGCGGGCGGAGTTACGGGAGAGCTTTGCATATCGAACGACGACTGTGAATCGGGCAACTGCCTGGCGGAAAATATCGCCGGATGGCCAAAGGGGTGCTGCACGCAGGATTGCAATCCATCAAACATAAACGACTGTGGGTCGGGAAATCTCTGCCTGTCCGTGCCGATTATGGGCCACTTGTGTTTTGCATCCTGCCAGGAGACTTCGGATTGCCGGCCCGGCTACTCCTGTTTTCCCACGGAGACAAGCGGCTCTATCTGTTTTCCTAACTGTGACGATGACGGCCAATGTCACGGAGAAAACTGCCAACGATACAGCGGAATGTGCACAGGCTCTGTTTCGGGAAGCATGAATGGAGCTCCATGTACAAATGACTCTGACTGCCGGGGTTTCTGCGTTGCAGAGGATCCCGACACCAAAAATCCGAAGAACGGATATTGCATGAGTCCTTGTTCTCTTTCCAAGGACAATTGTCCGGCCGGAAATGTCTGCGTAGACTTCGACCTGGGAGCGGACCTGGGCGCATGCATGGCCCAGTGCTCCAATGTCGGCCAATGCCGAGCCAACGATGGCTACAAATGCGATTTGCCCTCTTGGGATCCCTCCGCGACCCGGAAGGTTTGCTGGGAATTTTGACCGTAGCGGACGTTGCTTACCATTACGATTTTTGGGATGAAAAGAAGATAGATGTCAGGCAAAAGAGGTTTGCCGATATCGCTTCGGGGATATGGAAAATAGATTTTGGGGGTTAGGGCTTCGGGCTACTCCTCGCCCGGTTTCCAGACTTTCCAGACGTTGCCCACGAGATCCGGGCTGGGTTTCAGTGTTTTTCTGCCGGGTTTCCATCCGGCCGGGCAGACCTCCTTGCCCTTTGTTTTTCTGACAAGCTGAAATGCCTGAAGTTGTCGTATGGATTCTTCGATTCTGCGGCCCACGGGCGGCGCCAGGACTTCCATCGCCTGGATCACTCCGTCGGGATCGATAAGGAAGCGGCCCCTGATGTTTACGCCCCTGTCGGGTCGATACACGCCGTATTTTCGTCCGACAAAACCGCCTGCGTCGGAAAGCATTGGAAAAGGCACTCCCCCTTTTACCATTTTTTGCAGTTCGTGTTCATCCCACATCTTGTGAACGAACTTGCTGTCTACACTGATTGCGAGTACTTCGGCTCCAAGTTTTTGCAATTCGGAATACTGGTCGGCGACCGCCGACAATTCCGTCGCTCAGACGAATGTGAAATCACCCGGATAGAAACAGACCAGGACCCACTTTCCCCGCAGATCTGAAAGCTTCACTTCCGTGAATTCGCCGTTATGATAAGCCGGTAACTCGAAGTCGGGAGCGACCCGGCCTATCGCGGCCGTTTCCACGGTTTCTGTTTCAGCCGGAGTTTCCGCCTTTGCCGCGGGCAATACCCTGTGGCGCAATTCCACAATTTGGGCCGGCGCCCTTTCCGTGGGTTCTTCCTTTCCATCACCGCTTGCATTGCGACAACCCGCCGCAAAAAGAAGCGCGACGAACAGGAATGGCATCGCTTTTTTTGTTTGCATGTTTTTCCTCCTTTGTGTTTTGTGTTTCACTACTTTGTAGCCTCGAAAATTATGTGCGCCACATTTTTTTCCCCAACAACATGCAAACCCGGCCTAATCCGTCACGTGAACGCAACGCCCCGACTCGCATGTCATGGGCACATCATCTGTTTCGCAACAAGGCGCGTGTTCTGAACACATGTATCCGGGCTGGATGCATTTCTCCCACTCGTGTATGTCATGCCGCCATTGACAGAAACCACCGGTATCCCGGTAAAAGCAGGAAGGAAGAATAAATTTTCATGTCAGAATCTCCAAAAAACAATTCAAGATTCGCAGATCCCACTTATACTCCAAAAATATTTCGATATAAATCGATGTTTTAATCAGGTGGATCACTGGAATTAACCTTCAGCACCGGGTGCTTTTCTACAGGGTAGAATCAGGGAGTGTTGGTTTTTGCGACATGTATCTTGACAGATCGTTCTTTCCTTTCCTAAATTTCCGTTGAAAGGGCGCTTTGATCCACTTTTCTCAAAAAGTTGCCGGAAAATCGACCCAACCTGACCGGAATTTCGCAGCGCTCCATTTCGGCAGGTGAGGCACAGCATCGTGCGGAATATGCCGCAATAGACCGAGAATTGTAATGAATGACGAAAAATTGCTGGAACGGATTACCGTTAACCCTAAGGTTATGGTTGGGAAACCCATCATTCGCGGGACGCGGCTGACGGTTGAATACATTCTGAATCTGTTGGCGCATGGAACAACGGTGGAGGAGGTTCTTCAAGAGTATAAGGGCCTCACCCGCGAAGATATTCAAGCTTGCATTCTATTTGCAACCAAAACGCTGGAAAGCACCGCGTTTATGCCATTAGCCGTGGAGCCCGCGTAAATGCGTTTCCTTGTGGATGAATGCACCGGACCAGAGCTGTTTTATTACCGGAAAGAGCCCCTGGAATGTGAGTTTCTGTTTGAATTTCCATGTATGATGCGTTGGGGTCGGGTTGCGGACATAAGGGCTGACTCAAGAATAAGTTCCCAGGATCGATCCTGAGCAACCCTTATGGACAGAAGCCGCAAGAGGGAGTCGAAGAGGAGTTGACAGTGTTTTTGGAAGGGATTAAGTGATCTATTGGTTTCCCGGTGGAGCCGGTGAGGCGGTCGCCGGTGTCTTTTAGGCACGGGAGGAAAGTCCGAGCTCCCGAGAGCAGGGTGCCGGTTAACGGCCGGTCGGGGTGACCCGAAGGAAAGTGCCGCAGAAAGCAAACCGCCCGGACCGCTTGCGGGCCGGGTAAGGGTGAAAGGGTGCGGTAAGAGCGCACCGGGTTTCCGGTAACGGAAATCGCACGGTAAACCCCACCCGGAGCAAGACAAGAAGGAGAATGAGCGGTTCGCCGCTCAGGGGTCGCTCTCTCCCGTTTCTCCAGGTAGTCGCTCGAGCCTCGGGGTGACCCGGGGCCTAGATGAATGACCGTCGCCCCGCCGGGGGTAACCCCGCGGGGAACAGAACTCGGCTTACGGCCGGTCTCCGGCGGGAAACCACCCCATCACAATTGTTATGATCGTTTTCGCGTTTCGGCCCGGCGCCATCTACTAATCAAATCGAGTGCTATGAACAGTGGCAACAAATTGCATATCTTGAGTGAAAAGCTGGAAAAGGAAATCCAGGTTTTGCTTGTAAACGGGCGGGTGGTTCATGAGTTTAGCACGTGAAGGTAGAAGCCCATGAGGTGCGATATGCTGCCGCCAAGAACGAAAAGGTGCCAAATTGTGTGATTGAAGGGGAGGCTTTTCCAGGAATAGAAGATCACTCCGATTGTATAACTGAACCCACCCGCGAAAAGCCATATCAAGCCGGACCGGGAAAGGGTTGCAAACAGTTCATGCATAGCTATCAAACCAATCCAGCCCATAACAAGGTAGAATACTATTGAAAGAGCATTCCAACGGCCGAAAAACAACAGTTTCAAGGTAATTCCAGCTATGGCCATCGCCCAGAGTATTCCGAAAATGGTCCAGCCCCATGGGCCACGAAGGGTTATGAGAGCGAAAGGCGTGTAGGTGCCGGCTATCAAAACGAAAATCGCAGCGTGATCGAATTTTCTTAAAAACGCCTTTGTTCTATCGGATTTTCCCGCATGATAAAGCGTTGAGGCTGTATACAAAAAGACAAGGGAGGCTCCGTATATTGCAAAACTGACTATTTTCCACGGGTCTCCTTGTTTTGCAGAAGATGTTACAAGAGCGGAGAGCGCAGCCAGACCCATCACGATACCGAATCCATGTGTTATGGCGTGTGCGGTTTCTTCGCTGGAACTGAAGCCGTTTTCCATGATTTGTTTTTCTGTCTTCATGGATTCGTAAATACTTTTTCTCAAAAAAGTTTTCCAGCCGTATCGCTGAAAGCAAAAATGAAATGTCAGTGTGTATATCTGAGAAGGGTCATGGTTTTGTCACGAAGATATACAAAATTGCCACATGCGTACAAATTTCAAATTCAATTTGAAATCTGTACGGACATCCGGATTTTGTGTTTCCACCTGAGGCAGATTCAGAGTCATTCGGTCCAGGAAACATCATGCAGCAAAACATGGCGAAGCGGTTAATTACGCAGGTCAATCCCATATAACCTTGACTTCGTATCGCTCAAAAACAGGGTCGGATGTCACCACGGGCAAACCCGTGACACGCGCCTGGGCAACCAGCAGCCTGTCGAAGGGATCTCGATGGATCAGCGCCAACCCGTCATACTCCAATAAGTGCCGAACTTCGATATCTAGCAATTCCAGATCCCGGCCGGTTACATGATCATTGAAAAAAAACTCGAGATCCATTCCAAGAGACAGCTTTCCAATCTGTGATTTGATGACGATTTCCCAGAGGCTTGCCACGCTGAGGTATTTGATGATCTTCCTGTCTTCAATTACTGCCGCTCCTTTGCCGGACAGGCGGGGATCATCAAAAACAAACCAGCAAAACGCGTGGGTGTCGAGGAGAACTCCGCTCACATATAGTCCTTCATCTCATTGATGGGCTCATCAAAATCCGCAACCATTTGATAATCGCGGTTCTTCGCAGCGCCCCGTACAAGAGGTTTCTTTTCTTCCTCTACCGGGCCGAGTTGGGCTACTTTCTTGCCGCGGCGGGTAATATAGAATCGCTCCCCAGCCAGAACGCGTTGAATCAACTCGGAAAGCTTGGCTTTGGATTCGAATATGCCTATTTTTTTGAACTTGGCCATAACTAACTAGTAAGCTGTCTAGTTAGTACTGTCAAGGGGATTTGTTATGTTGAGAAAACCGGTTTTATTTACGCGTTCCGGCCCGGCGCTGTTTATAAAAGAAACCGATTATCAGCAATATTGGCAACAGGGGGAGGTTGGTTTTTTTCGGGCGAGATTGAATTTTGCAGCTGCAGCCGCTGCTTCGGTCACTTTCATCGACTCCTCCGTCTTGGACCGAGCCGTCACCGAACCCTCCCCCATCATGGGCACCGGCTTCGGGAAATGATGCATCCGGAACACCCGCGTCGGGTTCCCGTTCGTCTATGCATCTTCCCGAAGATATATCGCACACAATGCCCTCCCACCCGGGATCGCCTCCTGTGCAGTGATCGTCCCGCTCGCAATGCTTGTAGCACGTTCCCGCTCTCGGGCCGGATTGTTGGCAGAGGTAATTTTCCCGGCAATCTCCGTCCATGATGCAGCCCTTGTAACAAAAACTTCCATGGCTTGTGATCAGTACGCAGCGATCCGTGTCGTCGCAGTTATCGTCGTTCACACACGACCGGGTGCAGTAACCTTCGGGAAATCCCATCATTTCGCTCAGGCAAAAACCGCCGTCAACGCAATCCTCGGGTTCACTGCAACGGGAGCCGACCTTGCCGTCGGTCGCCATCCTGCATATTTCCTTGTCCATGTCACAAAACTCGTCATCCGCGCAGTCTTCATCAGAGCTGCATGAAGGCAGGCAGACGCCGAGTTCGTCTTTGCTGCATACGAAGTCGTTCGGGCATTCGGAAGTTTCAGCGCACTCAGGGCTGCATTTTCCGTCCACGCACACGGAACCGGGAGAGCATGGTCTTTCCATGCAATTGTATGTGCACAGACCTCGTTGTTTTCCCGCTGCGGGACATTCCCAATAGTTTTCGGTTCCGCATGATTCCGGTTCGGTGCAGAGGGTCCCCATGGACGGTGAAATAAAACAACCTTCATTTATGTAGCCGTCGCAGTTTTCATCGAAATGAGTGTCGCAATCATCCACTGCTGCCGGGTTGTCACACCATGGACGATCATCCAAACCCTGTGCATAGAGCACGGCTCTGGCCGCATTTACTCTTCCGTATCCATACTTGATTGAGTGCCCGAATTCATCCCAGCGCCCGCCGTCCGGATCGATCTTGTCTGCTGTTGCAATCAAAACCTCTATGAGTTCGGCCGCGTCGAGTTCCGGCGCCACCGCTAGAACAAGTCCCGCCACGCCAGAGACTACCGGCGCTGCCGAGGACGTTCCACCAAAAAAAGATGTATAGTTTCCGTTGATATTTCCGTTACCGGTGATTTCAGCGGCGTATATCGATGGACTCAGATAGGTTGAGTTGGATGGTGCGCAAAGGGTTACATGGCTGCCGAAATTGCTGTACTCGCTTCTCATGTCAAACTGGTTGACCGCGGAGACGGCTATGACATTGGGAAAAGCCGTCTGCAGGTGTCCGAGGTAGGATGTGGACTGGTTTGAATTGCCCGCTGCGTAGACAACCAGTGTTCCGAGGCCGCCCCTGCCGTGGATGAGAGCGTATTCCATTCCTTCCAGCTCGCCGTTTGAAGGCGGCACGTAGAAACCTTCCCCCGCCGGACCCCAGGAGTTGTTGATAATCGCCGCTCCCTGCTCGACAGCGTGGACGAATGCCCTCAACTTCATGGCATCGGTTAGAAAGGTCGCTCTTTTGAGAAGCAGAATCGGCACTACCATGCATTCCGGACACACCCCCACGACGCCTTCTTCGTCAATTGCCGCGGCGGCAACCGAAGCCACTGAAGTGCCGTGGCCCGCGCTCATATCTATTGTTGGATCCGGCGGCTCTCCGCCCGGTTCATTCTTGATGGCGTTCAACCCTTCAAGACATTTGCCCGCGAACTCGTGATGAGTGCAGTCGATTCCAGAATCTATGATTCCAATGATTACCGACGTGTCTCCGGTGGTTTGATCCCAGGCTGCTTCGGCCCCGATGTCTGCAAGCGGAGTGGATGGAATGAATTCACCACTGAAAGGTGAAGTAACGTTGTTTCCGGTGTTGTTCAGGTACCACTGGAGTTCATAGTAGGTATCCGAAGGTTTCATCACCGGGAAGTATTCTCTCATCAATTCAGGAACCACCTTGATGCCGTGGAGGGATGCAAGGGCATGAGCTTTTTCGATGATTTCGCCGCATGGTTTTTTGCAGACAGCGGCTGCAAGTGCTCCTGATGCGGAAGGTAATTTTTCATGGAGGCCGAGTCCCATTCTTTGGAGGGTTTTTTCCATCATTTTCATGGATGTGGCTTCGGGAAAATAGATCCACAATCTTCCCGTGGGAACGGTCGTGGCGCGTCCCCTGAAAAAAACGGGACCTATCCAGGGAAGCTGGAGTTCTTCGGACATCTTTTGAAAAAACTGCAAGGCTGAATCAAGGGAAGTTTTCAGTCTTGAAGATGGTCCCAATGTAACTACTGAGACGTTTTGAGATGATATTTCTTGAACCGTGACAATTCTGAGTCCATGGCGGTTTAGAAACGGTGACAACACTCCATTCGTACGCGGGCCGGTCAGCGGAACCGCAATGCGTTTGTAGTCCTGCCGGTACAGGACTTCCCTTTCCCTTTGAGGAACGCTTCTGGAAAAGAATAAGTCGCTGTCCCCACGTGGTTTTGCAAAAGCATTCATTTTCGCTGAAAACAATAGCGCAACTAAAAGAGCGGCCGATCCGTACGTAAGGAACAACCCTTGGAACTTTCCGCGGGAAACGGCTGGTTTGATCTTGGATTTCGCCATAACATCCTCCAATAAGAAAAGGACTTTTGGTTAAACGCCTCTCACCATACGTACATCAGCGGCGATGACACCTCTTTCGGAGGCCATCACTGGATTCAGGTCGATTTCCTCGATGAGCGGCAGCGCAAGAGCCAGTTCTCCCAGCGACACCATTGTGTCCGCCAACTTGTTACGATCCACGCTTGGGCGGCCCCTGTAACCGTCCAACATTTTGTTGCTGCGCAATTCCTCAAGTGCGGCCAGACCTTCTTTTCGGTCGAAAGGAGCAACTCTGAAAGCAAGATCCTGCATGATTTCGACGAGAACTCCTCCCGCGCCGGTCATGACCACCGGCCCGAATTGTGGATCTCGCGACATTCCCAAAACCAATTCCACTCCATCAACGAATTCATGCAGGGTGACTCCGTGGATCTTGGCGTCGAGATGCTTGGTTTTTATGCTTCGGATCATTTTAGCGTATGCGCGACACACCGATTCGATATCTTCCAGACCGGTGATAACTCCGCCTGTGTCCGATTTGTGGACAATATCAGGCGAATCTATTTTCATCACCAGGGGAGGAGTCAGGTTGTTGAAGGCCGTTTCCAGCTCTGTTTCATTGGACGCGGATTTCCATCGTGCGAGATCAATCCCTGCAAACCCGAGGATCCTTGTGCACGTTTCCAGGCTCAATAATCCAGGACCCGGTTCTTTTGAAATCATTTGCAGCAGGCTGTGGGGATTCTCTTGGTCCTCTTTCTCTTTTAACATGTTTCGTGTCTTCCATATTCTCGCTGTGTGGTCGGCCCTTTCGTTCATGATCTCATTCAAACAGAGGTGTCCGAATGTTCAGAAAGTTCCGGTTTGAGCGGAAGGGCCTCCTGGTGCGGTCCGGGAGTCTCGGGGACAAAGCACTTACGGCAACGAGCTTCATAGACGTCTGTATCTCCGACTACTATCCGCGATGTGCTCGCCACGATTCGCTGGCTACGGTTTGCAGGATTTCCACAGACCACGCAAATCGCCAGAACTTTTTCAACATATTCGGCGACCGACATGATGTGCGCGACAAGCTTGAATGGTTCACCCCTGAAATCCTGATCCAGACCGGCGACGATGACTCTTTTACCCCCGTTGGCCAGGTGTTCGCAGACCTTGACAAGATCCCGGTCGAAAAACTGGGCTTCGTCGATTCCCACCACCGAGGCGGAGTCGACCGCATCCAGAATCTCCTGAGCAGTGCTGACTGAACGGCATGGAAGCCGCACATCAGCTCGGCTGACGATTGCAGTTTCAGAGAACCTGTTGTCCATGGCGGGTTTGAAAATCATCACCTTTTTTTTGGCAATCTGCGAGAGGCGGCAACGCCGGATGAGTTCCTCTGTTTTGCCGCTGAACATAGAGCCGACGATGATTTCTATCCAGCCCACGTCCTTGGGTGTGGGATGCATGTTCTTTCTCCGATTTCTTTTCGGACTTTTAATGGTTTTCCTTTAGCAAGACACTCGACCCCTTGCAACCTATTTGCATTTGTATTCCAGTTTGACACCCAGTCGAGGCTTTGCTAGAAATTCGGCCTGTTTGGACGGAATTTTCAACCCATGGAAGGGAGATGTGTTCCTGGATTTGAAAACCGGTTTTCAGATATTTGCGAACGCGTTAAGCGTTTGAGGAGTCTAAGGTGGCCCAAAAAAAGAAAAAGCTGTCGAAAAAAGAGCTGAAGGAAAAAGATCAGATCCTGACCGGCCTTGAAAAAGGATGGAATGTGCTGGAGCAGCATTCCATGAAGGTGGTGGGAATTCTCGTGGGAGGTGTGGCGGTGACCGCGATCTGGGCTATCTGGGGACACTTCAGTTACAGGAGCGACGCAGCCGCATCCAGGAAGTTCAACAAGGCGCTAAGAGCGTACAATGCTCCTGTGATGCCTGAAGGTATTCATCCCGAGGAGTTGCCGGATGGAGAAGATGTTTTAGAGTCATATTCTTCTGAGAAGGAGAGGGCAAAGGCGGCTTTGGCCTTGTTTGAACAGTTGAAGGCCGATCACGGAAGCAAAAGAGTAGCCAGGATCGCAGATTTTTACATCGGAAACTGCCATTTTCACTTGGAAAATTTTGACGAGGCGATCAAGGTCTACAAGAGTTTTTTATCTGGAGAATCCACCGGTTGTCGGGGAAGATCCGGATCCTTGCCGCCGGCACTCAAGCTCGTTGCTCTGGAGAACCTGGCTTATAGCTACGAAGGAAAGGGCGACTACGACAATGCTTTGAGCTATTTTTCACGGTTGGAAGAGGCTGAAGGCGGTTTGAAAAAAGAACTGGCCGTTTATCACCAGGCGCGTATTTGGGAACTGAAAGGCGATCCCGGCAAGGCGATTGAACTGTACAGACGGGTGAAAACAGTCGATGCTCACGCTGTAATGTCACCCATGAGGACAATAGCCGAAAGGAGGGCGTTGTACCTGGAAACAGGCATGGGAGTGGTTGCTGAGCCCGAGGTTCCTGAAGATGGTCGGCCGAGCGCGGTGGAAGAGGCGGAACCGGCTGTAGAGGAAGAGGTGGAACCGGCTGTAGAGGAAGAGGCCGAACCCGCGGCAGAGGAAGAGGAAGTACTCATGGATGAAGAAGAATCAGGGATCGAACAGGAAGAAACGGCCGTCCAGTGATGAAAGGTTTTTCGACCGAAAAGGTTTTGAAAGGTGTCCTCGGATCCCTAATGCCGGGGCTTTGTGCGTTTCTCGGCGCTTCGGTTTCTATGTTTATCCTTTCCTGCAGACCTCCCACGTTCCAGACCGACTATACAAAGTTTAATCCCGGGGAGCCGGCTCTGGAAGCCGTCGCAGCCCCTCTTTGGAAGAAACAAATCACGGATCACCGTTTTTCTCCTAGTAGACCGGAAGAGCTTGCGGGCGCGGAAGTGAGTGACGACGGTCGTACCGTATGGATTGGAGGCAGCGACAAAGTGCTGTGGGCGTTTTCGACTGCAACCGGCGAACCTCGCTGGAAAAAGCAGTTCAAAGCGCCTATCCTGGGGCCGCCCCTTTACGTGTCCGCCAGAGGGTTTCTGTTTGTAGGTGTCGGTGATGGTTGCATGTATTGTCTCGAATCGGAAACCGGAAAGAAGCGGTGGAAGTATTGCACTAACGGACTGATTTACAGGAAGCCCGTTTATCGCCATGGTGTGGTTTATTTCACGAACGCATTGAATTACCTTTATGCGGTTGACGGCGAAACGGGGAAGTGGAGATGGTCATACGAAAGGACACTTCCCGAGGGGTTTGGAATAAGGGGTCACGCCGGGGCGGTGATCCACGGAGAAAGGATCTACACCGGGTTCAGGGACGGTTATATAGTGTGTTTGGACGTCCGGACCGGCGATGTGATCTGGACAAGAAATCTGCAAGAAGATGCCAAGGAGTACATGGATCTGGATTCCACTCCGTTTGTGCATGACGGGGTGGTGTACGTTGCATCGCAGGCCGGTGGGATCTATGCATTGACCGCTGACATGGGAGCGTTGAAGTGGCGCTATCCTGTTTTGGCGCCGTCGGGCGTCGTCGTATCCGATGATAAATTATACTTTGTCAGCTCTCGAAAAGGGGTTCACTGCCTCACCATGGAAGGCAGGCTCGTTTGGAGGCAGGAACTGGATGGAGGCGCAGCGGGAACACCTCTTGTATACAGAGATCTTCTAATATTCAACACGAGTGAAAAGGGTACGTACTTTGTCGACAAGAACACGGGAGGCTACGTGCAAAGGATCGATTTCGGGTTTGGAGCTTCCGGGGAGCTTGCTATTCACGGAGATACCCTCTACCTGTTGGATAATTTCGGCACGTTCCACGCCATGCGCCTGTTTTGAGAAGAGAGATAACCGTGTTGAAACGTGTTTTGTCGCTCTTGGTATTGCCTGTTTTCGGCTGTGATCTGGTCCAACCCGATCCGCTGCCTCCACGAGGCGATGAAGAGATAATTGAAAAGGCCGGCAAGGTTTTCGAAGGGGAAGGCTCGGGGCCCGGACACGAAGACTGCAGGGAAAAACGAACGTTTTACCGGGATAATGACGGTGATGGTTTCGGAGATCCCAAGCACCCGGTAAAGGCATGTCATCCCCCACCCGGTTATGTCGATAACGCGGACGACTGCTATGACGACAATTCCGATGTCAACCCGAAGCAGCGAAGGTATTTTCACGTTCACAGGGGGGACGGAAGTTTTGATTACGATTGCGATGGTAAAGAAAAAAGAAGGATAATGGAGAGAGCTTTTTGCAGGGTCAGGGAGGATGGAGGGGGATGTTTTTTCGCGTCGGGATGGCACCAGTCAACGATTCCTCAATGCGGGGAGGCTGGTGTCTGGAAATGGTATGAATGTGATGAAATACATCAAGTGGTTCCACCAAAATCTTCCGGTGACGGAGAAGGAGAACCATCCACTGAAAAGGAGAACAAAAAAAGGGAAAAGGAAGGTGTTGATGATGGAAGGCCCCGTAAGCTCGAGACCACAGTTCACTACAGGTGCCGCGGAAACATACTTCCGTGGAAAAAAATGCAGCTTTGCAGGTGATAGTTCAGGGTTGAGTCGAGATCATTCGGGGCCGCTGTATTCGAGCCTTACCGTGTCGCCGACTTGAAGTTCGAGTCGCGAATCACGTACAACAGCGGCCGAGTGGTTTTCGTCCACTTCCACCACTACGAGCGAAGCCACACGTTCAACAGGCCAGTCTTTCTCCCCTTCGGTTTCTTCGCGTCTGGTATCCATTCTTCTTCGGTATGCGTCTCCTCGCCTCACAGCGAAAAAGACATGTCCCCGTTTTATCTTGTCTGCTCCGCCCTTGTCTATGAAAACCAATTTGTCCGTGCCGATTATACTGTGACCGTCGAATACTTCCACGATAACCCCTTCAACATCTTTCAGAGTGGTGTTTCTAATAGGGGCAGCGGGTTCGAAAGTACGTGTAATATCTCCTACAAGATGGCCTCTTTCAACGGGGTTGACCGCTCTTAGAATGACTCCGGTTGCAATTCCTCTTGTTTTATCCTTATTTCGCCATTTTACGGATCTGATTTCAACGTCCGCGTTAATGCTTACAAGGCGACCGATGGGCTGTTTGCGTATCCTCTTGTCTGCGGGATGGAACACCTCTTTGACCGGTTCGAATATCGTATACCTCTTGCCCGGTTCCAGTGGGTTGTCGCTCTTAAAGTCGATGTATATGACATCATAGGTGGCGAGCAGGATTTTTTCATGGGAAGAGCCACGGATGACACCAGCGCTTTTTACTTTTTCTTCTTCTATATAACCCCGCCGCCTGAGAGATACGGGTTCATCCGGAGCGGTAATGTCTCTCCGGGGTGCAACCGCTGCGGTGGGTTCCTTCCCAGTGCGAACGGGTTCTCTTGCCCGCGGTTCTCCTTTTTTAAGGCGGATTCGATCTCCCGGGTATATCCAGTGTGGGTTAGTTATGCTTGGGTTCATCGCCCACAATCTGGGCCAAAACCAAGGGTCTCGAAAATAAGTCTCGGAAATATCCCACAGCGTGTCACCGGGTCTCACGGTGTGATACGATGGCTGCACATATCTAACATCGGTGTAACCCGCGGGACCCTGATCAAAACGCCCTCGGATTTCGAACAGCCCGCTTCCGGGTCTTTCATCGGGTTGTTTTCTTCGAGGCTGCTCCTTGTCCCGACGTCTATCCGGTGTCCGGTCAGGCGTATCGGGTCTGCGTACTCCGTATGGGGAGACGCCTTCCGGCAAGGTCGGCATGCCCTCAGGAAGTTGGACGCCATCGGGCATCACAACCCTGTCCCGAGCGCTTGATACCGAAGATAAGGCGGAAATCGTTAGGACGGAAAACAGCAAGGTCGCGAATCCGGGGGTTCTGAATCGTTTGTCTATGAAACTGTCCCGTGCCATCATCCGCTCTCCTTGTTTTCATAATTTTCGTTCACGCTGCCGTTCCTTTCACTGGTCAGCGAAGCTGTTTCAGAACACTGGCTGCCAGTCTAGCCACCCTCGTGTCCGGATAGATCTCCATCACTTGGACCAATATGCTCCGAGCTTCATTGTGACGTCCCAGTTTCCAGTATGTCATGCCCAGTTTTACGAGAGCGTCGGGCGCCTTGTTGCCCCTGGGATAGCGACGGAGAACCTTGCGGTAAGTGGCTGCCGCTTCCTGGAATTGCTTGCGATGGTATTGACACTGTCCAACCCAAAAAACTGCATTGTCCGCGTAGTCGTGGTTTGGGTAGGCTCGGGCGAATCTCTCAAATCGTTCCTGCGCTTCCGCCCATTTGCCTTCCAAGTAGAGTGCGTAGGCTGCACGGTATTCCTGTATGGGTCGGGCTGCGGGAGATCGTCTTCTCACAGACGGTGACGGGCCAGGCGGAATTCTTCCCGGATCCCGGATCGGGACATCGGTCGGCAAATCTGAAACCGCGCTTCCGCCCAAATTTCTTTCGTCGAGTCTTATGGATTCGCGCGTTCCTTCGACTTCATATTCTTCATAATCGTCGTGTTCGGGACGTACTTTGACAACGCGAAGTCGTCGCGGAACAGTTGTAGTATCATGGCTTTCGTAGTCGTCCACCTCATCTGCAGCCTGGTATTGAGCATCACCCCTTGTGTTTCCATCCATCGCGGTTTCTTGATCCGCTCCGGCGGGGTTTCGGTGAGACGGATTCTCCGGTGGGACGCCGTCCGTTTCTCCGAAATGTGAAATCGAAGCTCCCGGGCGTTTCCTGATTTCTATATGATTGGAATCAACCTGATCCTGGAGTATGAAGACCTGGTTTGAAATGTCTTCCACCCTGGCCGATGTTTTTCTCATTTCTTGCCGCATTTTTTCGAATTCCAACCTGGTATCCTTCAGCTCTTTTCTCACGGCCGACATGGAGCAGGACCAAAAGACCGGTCCGAAAACAAGAATTCCAAATAATGTGCAACAACGTATCTTTTTTCGCATGAATATCACTGGCCCGCCCATTTTTGACGGGCCTCCGGCAAAAAACAAAAAAAACGGATGCCGACTAACTCCTATAAGTATATGGAAAGGACTCGAAAGAGGCAAAAAAGCCGATCGCGGAGTTTTTGGCCGGGGATTTTCATTCCTTGTGGTCGGGATTATCGTCCGTGGATTCATCTATGATGACAACGGGAATGTCGCTCTTTTCAACCACCGCGGTCGTTGTTTCCTTTGTGCCTGATTTTCCGGTTTGGCCGGATAGATAGATATAGTCGACTTTTTGCCGGTTCGCGGTGTCGAGGATGGTCTGGACGATATCGCCTTCAACAAGAATCACTTTGTGATCAACATCACGAGCCATATAAAGCTCTTCTTTCAATAGGACGGGGTCGATCAACTTGTCCGGATCCGGATGCACATTGAGGAACACAAGTTCGGCATCAACTCGGCGGGCTATGCGAGCCGTCTCCCTTATCAGTCTTTGAGGCGCTGTGCTGCCGCTTGTGACGACCAGGAACCGGAAGTGATCCTGAACATTGACCTTTGTTGGGTCGATTTCACCTTTTTCCAGCATTTTCGGGGCAAGATACGCTGTTCCGAAAGCTCCAAGGGGGGCGCTTAACAGGATCGACAGAACAGCGATGGCAAGAATGTATTCTCCGTTGGGCAGACCCATGGCAAGAGGGATGCCCCCTATAGCAGCTTGGACCGTTGCCTTTGCCATGTCTCCGACCACCATGAAAAACCGCTCGCGGATGGTGATGGTGGAAAACCACGTCGAAAGAAATATTCCAGCCCAACGGCCGACAACAAGACCGATTACAATGATTCCCAAACCAGCGGCCCCGGCTTCCGCTATTACTCGTATGTCGACGGCCGCGCCGATCAGGACAAAGAGAAATATTTCGCCGACCACCCAGATGCGGTCCATGCCGTGCCGCAAACGGCGTGCCAGCGCCATGTCGGTTTCGAGAACCACGAACCCCATCACCATGACGGCAAGAAAAGCCGAGTAAGGAGCGAATGAGTCGCCGACAACAAGCGTCATCGCCCCTGCCAGCAGAATCACCCCTTGGTCGACCGGATTGGCAGCCAGCTTGAATCGCTTGATTAGCAGAACCGATGTTTTGCCTGCAATAAAACCAAACACTATGCCGAGAACTATTTGGATGGGTATGAGCGAAAGCTGCATCCATGTGTTGGAACTTCCGTCGTCCAAGATCCATGCAAGAAAAATCCCGAACAAAGTGACCGCTACTGCATCGCTTGCTGTTCCCCCTGCCAGAATAAGGTCGGGTATGCCTTTTTTTACTCCCCAACCTTCCGCTTTGAGCTTGAGCATCATCGGGACAATAACCGCAGGAGATGCAGCGCAAATGATCCATCCCAGCAACCAGGAATTGAGCCAATCCCAGCCGAGTATAAGACGCGCCGCGACCGCAACCACCGAGGCTTCGATGGTTGCAGGCAGAAAACCGAGGCGTATCGCCACCGAACCTTCGGCCACGATTTTCCTTTTGTCCAACCCGAGGCCCGCCTTGAGCAGAATTACGAGGAGAACAAACATCCTGATTTCGTTTGAAACGTCGAGTATTGCCTCGGGAAGAACGTTCAGCAATGAAGGTCCGGCCGCGATCCCGGCCAACAACATGCCGATGAGCTTGGGAAGGCGGGCCAGGGAGGCAAGCTTACCGGCCATAAAACCAATGACAAGAACCAGAAGAACGCCCGTGATCATGTGAAACCTCCTGAATTCCGAGAAAATCAATAGGAGCCATCAGCCACAGGGCGGTTTCGGCGAGCTCCATCGCCGTCTGGACGATGTTTCTATCAGGCAACGGCCTCCGGTCAAGAGGTTTTGTTTTATTTGCAGTAGCGGCGAAACTTCAGGGAATCCGGTTTGTTGCACGGGACGGCAAGAGCGCAAACATCCACAATTTTCGATCTGTTGTTGATGAAGCTGTGACACGGCCCCCGGACTCTGCTAGAGTTTCGCAACGAGGACATTGAGATGCACGGATGTGATGAGAAAGAAGATTTGAAAGAAATGAAAGAGCGGGAGAACGAAAAATCTTCCGGGTTTCTTTCGTGGAAAGCTGTTCGGATTATGTTGACAATTGTGCTTGCCGGCGGAGCCTGCGTGCTGCTTGCGTTTTCAATTTCCAAAAGCGGGGGCGTGTATCTCAGGGTCGACGAATTGCTGGAAAACGGTGAAAAGTGGAGAGGCCGGGATGTATGGCTCGGGGGGAGGTTGGTTTCGGAACCGAGCGTCGTGGAGACCGGAACCCATGGCGCTGTCCAATATGCTTTCGAGATGGAATGGAACGGCAAGCACATCACCGTGGAATACCGGGGAAAACTTCCAGCACGGTTTACTCTCGGCGCCAAGACCACCGCGCGCGGCAAGTTGAGCGGATCCGGTGTGTTTATCGCCCGCAAGGTGACCACGAGGTGTCCGTCAAAGTACAGATCCAGGAAGAGCAGTCGCATGGAAGACTGACGTGAGTCGACTAAATGGAATTGTTGGGCAATACAGCTTTGGCTGCCGCGGTCGTGGCGACCGGGGCGGCGGGATGGGCGGCTCTTCGTTCCGCTCGACCGGTCACCGGGCCGGTCGGGCGCTTTGCGCGAAACGCGGCCGGGTACCGGGATTTATCCCTGGCCGCGCTTTGCGTCGCGGCTGCGATGTGTCTTCTCGCCTTGGCCGCTCTGCTCGTTTCCGTGTTTTTCGATGATTTTTACCTGGTTGCAATTCAGCGCTCTTCAAGCAGGACACTGCCTCCCATTTACAAGTTGTCGGTGCTATGGGTGAATCTCAGGACATCGCTGCTTTTTTGGGCCGCGATTCAGGCGTGGTGCGCTTATTTCGGCGCGCTTTGGATCATGCGCCGGCATGAAAGGCTGTTCGGCTGGACTGTTTTCTTTTTGACCGTGCTGAGTTTGTTTTTCCTGGCGATTGTGGTTTTGCGCCACAACCCGTTTGATGTTTTTCTCTTGGAAAAACCACTTTTCGGGGGAGGAATGAATCCCCTGTTGAGAAATCCCTGGATGGCATCCCACCCTCCGACCCAGTATTTTGGGTACATATCCGCGGCTTTGCCGTTTGCAATCACATTGGCGTCATTCATCGAATACGGAAACCGCGCATCCGCCGCTCAGTCGGAGAGAGGCGGATCTCCGGCAAGAATCGCCATGGACGGCCGGTGGATAAGGGCTTTGAGACTTCCCATGCTGTTTTGCTGGCTCTTTCTGGGGCTGGGAATGGTGCTCGGGATGCTGTGGGCCTATGAGGAAACCGTCTGGGGCGGTTACTGGTCATGGGATCCGGTGGAAAACGCTTCGCTCATGCCTTTTTTGACGGCCACGGCCGCGCTTCACGTTTTTTCGCGCTGCAGACGTTCCCGTTTTTTTGCATGGAGCGCTGTTGTACTATTTTACGCCACCTTTTGGCTGACCATCACCGGTACATTCCTGACCCGCACGGGGGTCTTGGAGTCGATACACACCTTCGGCAGAAACCCCTACTTGGCATGGGCGTTTACAGGTCTCATTTTGATCGGTCTAGCCGTCACGATACTTGTTACTTGGCGGTGCAAGGGTTTTGTCGCCCGAACCGAAAAATCGGGTGAGGGCGCACCGAAGACCGGTTTTTCTCTCAATACGCTTGCATCATGGGCGATTACAACAAGTGTTATCCTGCTCGGGGCGGGTGCTTTTTACATGGTGTTTGCAACCGTGCTCGGAATATTTTGGCCGCTTTTTGCAGATCATGCACTGGCGCTTTCTCCCGGAGTTTTTGAAAGGGTGCTTGTACCGCTGGGTTTGTTGATGGGTATCGCTGCGGCCATCGGAATGCCGGCCGCAATTTCCGGTTTCTCCTCCGGCAAGACGAAATCATCGTCCGAGGGGGACAAAGCCGGAGAACAATCCAGTGGCGGCAATGGGCGAAAGAGAACCAATGGGATAAGCGGTTCGGTCAAAATATTTCTGCCGGTTGTTTTGAGTTTAGGAGCGGTTCTGGTCACGGCTGCGTTCGGGGGTCTCGGCCGGATCGGGATAAGCGGTTTTTGGGGTGTTTCCGGTTTTGCCGTATCGATTGTCATGGCAACCGGAACCGTAATGTTCCTGTTGAAAACGAATCTTTGCGCGAAGAACCTACGGATTGGAGCCGTTCACCTGGGCTTGGCGCTCGTGTTTGCAGGTTTTTCCGCGAGATCCGGGCTAAGGCAGGAGACTTTCAGCCTGGAAGCGGGAGAGGTTTTCGCGCTGGAAGATCTCGAATTCACTTTTACGGGGGTTTCTTATTCTCCTACACTGACAACCGATGAATTCGAGGCGACCCTTCACGTGGGAGGCCGGAACGCGCACTTGGGGACTCTGAGTCCCAGGATGACCATGTTTCCTGATACTCCGGGTACGCCCGCCGGCCGTAGCGCGTTGAAGCGAAGTTTGTCCCGTGACATACAGGTTAGGCTAAGGTCTGTATCCGAAGATGGACAGGCGCACTTCGAAGTTGTCTTGCATCCCCTTGCAGTGCTTATCTGGTTGGGTTTTTGTCTCATGTTGCCCGCCGCGGTTCCATTGTTTCCAACTTCATCCGGAAAAAATCGCGAGAACGGCTGCAAAACGCGTCGTTGGAAGAGATCCCTGTTGTTGTTTTCCGCAACCTCTGTGATCTGGGTTGCAGTCGTATGGGCGATACTGGTTTTTCTGCAGGGCAAAACACCTGTATCACTGGCCTCCATGGGTACAGCGGTAGTGTCTTTAGCACTTCCGGCCGCGGCCTTGTCCCTGTTTGGGGCAGCGCGGACGGCAGGGAGGGAGAGGGGATGATTTCCAGACTGAAGTCACACGCTTCGCTCGGGGTGTTGACCCTGATGGTTTTCATGGCTTCCCATGTACAAGGCTTGGGTGAATCATCCTCTGAAAAAGTTTCTACCACTCGGAACGGCGGTCCTCCCATCAGCGAAATGATGGGGCGCCCGCTTTTTGACGATGCTCTTTCCGGGTCCGCGGTTTCGGTGCGGGTCGTCGAGCAGGATCTCAACACTCCTGCACCGGAAACAACCGTTTCTCTCGCTGTAAAAACAGGCGGACCAGGAGCAAAAAGTGAGATTCTTGAAGATCTGCCCGGGTTCTTTGTGGTCGCTGTTCAAAAAACCGATGTTGAAGGCAGGGTCCTTTTCAATGGAGGAGAATTCGTGGGCCAAGACGCTGCGATCATCATCCGAACGAAACATGACAAAATCGTCTCAGATGTGGTTTCCATACCCCGTTCAGGTGGTGTGCGTTTTCTGCTCGGTGTGGGGTTGAAAACCCCGGATCCGGACCGTAACCAAGAGGTGGAAACCGGCCACAAGAAGCTTCGGAAGGATGTTGTTCGGCCGGACCTTTCGGAAATCTCCATCGGCGTGGAATACCGCGTTCGCTCGGTGGAAGATTCGAACGTGTGGTTTTCTGTTTATTACAGTTTCGTAAACCCGGCCGAAGAGGATGTGAAGCTTCCGCGCGAGGGCATTTTTATTCCCCATCCTGAAAACATGGAACATGTACAACTGATGGGAAACGGAGAAAACGTCCGCGGGGAAGAGGCCGGGATACGGATCACCGGTGCATTGCCCCGCGGGGAATATCAGACCGTTGTGTCGGCCATGGGGGAATACAGGGATGGCTCGCTCAAGGTCACCCAGGAACTGCCGTTTGATTGCAGGGGAATCCTGGTGTCGATGAGTCATTATCCGGGTGTGAAGATCGTTGGCCCCGGGTTGGAAAGGATTCCGGTGGATGTGAGTGGTCATGAGGACCTTAGGGTATATGCAGCCCCCGGCGGACAGGGTCCTCACAGGGTTCTCTTCACGATCACCGGTCTTCCGGAACGCTCCAGGTTGTGGGCGAAACTGGTCGTGATATTGGCAGTTTTTTTTCTGGTCGCGGGTTTGTGGGGAATAAGACCGACTCGGGAAACCAAAGACCCGGATCCCTGAATAGGAGGATTCATGAACAATTCGAACTCTCGCTTTTACGAGATTTTTTTCGAGGTTTACGAGAGCCTGGACCGCCAGGGTCCGGGTAACCGCGCTTCGGCGGCGAAAGCTTTCGGCCTTTGTGCGGATCTGCCGGAAATCCCGGCTATTCTGGACTTGGGGTGCGGTTCAGGCGGCCAGACCTTCCACCTGGCCGAACTTTCACCGGGAACCATCCTGGCGATCGATAACCATGCGCGTTTTATCGAAAAGCTGCAAGCGGCCATCCGGAAACGAAATCTCTCCCATCGCGTTAGCGCAAAGGTTGGAGACATGGCTTGTCCGGAACAACCGCCTGAGAGCTTTGATCTGATCTGGTCGGAAGGAGCGCTCTACAGCATTGGGCTGCTGAACGCGCTTCGTGTTTGTTACGAATTGTTGCGACCGGGCGGATTTCTTGTGTTCACCGACGCTATTTGGCGCAAGGAAAACCCACCTCCGGAAGTTAAAACATCTTTCGACCTGGACTATCCGACGATGGGGACGCCGGCAGATGACCTGGCCGCTGTTAAAGAAGCCGGGTTCAATCTGATTGATCACTTTGCCTTGCCCAATGAAGCGTGGTGGGATGATTTCTACACCCCCATGGAGACTCGGATCAAAGAGTTGCGGCACAAGTACGCGAACGATGTGGAAGCTTCAGCAATGCTCGATAAACTAGCGGAAGAGCCCGACATGCACCGTCGTTATTCAGATTTCTATAATTACGAGCTTTTCGTGGCCCGCCGCCCACCATCCCCGTCCAGCCTCGCTTGATGGAGTTGAGAAAACCAGCGTTTTTCTAAATGCGGCAACCGATCTCTACCAGTCGCGATTTCTTCCGCCGCCGCCTCTTCCGCCGCCGCCGCCTCTTCCGCCTCTTCCGCCGCCGCCGCCGCCGCCGGGCCTCCGTTCACGGGCTTCATTGACCGTGATCGTCCGTCCGTCCAGCTCGGTTCCGTTCAGTTTTTCGATTGCCTCAGACGCTGCATTGCTGTCGCTGAAGGTGACAAAACCGAAACCGCGTGATTTGTCCGTCATTCTGTCCTTGACAACGATCGCTTCTTCGATATCGCCGAAGCACTCAAAGGTTTTCCTCAAAGTGTCGTCATTGGTGTCCCAACTTAAGCCGCCGACATAAAGTTTTTGTGTCATCTCTTCTTTTTCTCTCTCTGTCTCAGTTCGAGACGTAATAGGTAGGCTTATTTGCCGACCAGTTAATATTTCTGCAATGCAGTGGAGCCGAACAAGCAGACTTTAGATCTCTCTCACTTCTGAAAACGCCCACACTATACTCGGCTCCGGTTTAAGTGTGGATGGTAAACTCAGTAGGAGGGATAACCGTATGGGCCGTATGCCTCTTATATCTGCTTAACCGCTTTTTGCATCATCGAGCCCAACAATAACCAAAAAAGAGGAAAGATCCAGTAGGTTTAGTTTTTTTTTCCAGGAGGCTCTCAGACCCCTGATTTTGGGTCCATTTAGAGTTGATTCCGAATCCGTAGCACGTTCGTTGAAATAATCGCTTCCGGAAGTTATTATTGGACGAGAGGAGATAAATGAAACGGTCTCTTGTCGGGTTCATTGACAGGTATTTCGGATTGATATTCTTATCAGGGTTTTTTGCTTTGATTTTGACGGTTTACGCCTGCGTGTTTGACCGCTCGGGATTGTCTCCTGATGTGGAGTGCGGTGTGTGCAATCCCGGAGACAAGACTTGCATGGGCGACGTGGTGATGATTTGCGCGGGTTGCGGGTTCTGGGAGGATTTCGATGACTGTGGTGTGAAGGAAATGTGGTGCGTGGAGAATGAATCGGGAGCGGTTTGTCTCGATGAGCCGTGTGTCGACCGGTGTGGATCTCCCGGCGCCATGAGGTGTTCGGCTGATCGGCGGTTCATCGAGGAGTGCGGACCGGACGAGAACGGATGTTTGGCTTGGATCGCTGAATCATCCTGCGGTGAGGGGCGGCGGTGCGTGGATACGGGCGGTGAACCGAGTGTTGAATGCGTGGATTGCAATTTATGCGACGCAGGGGATGCTCGCTGCCCCGTTGAGCGCGGCAGGGAGCTGGAAGTTTGCACCGATGTCGGCGGATGCACAGGGTGGGAAATCGTACATTGCGAACTCGGATACCTGTGCACTGAAAGTACGCTGGATAAACCGGCTGAATGTGTTTCATGCATGGAATGCGTGGAAGGTCCGGGTGTATGTTTGCCGGACGGCGAGACGGTCGAGATCTGCCGGGTCGAAGAAGAGACTGGTTGCCTTTACGTTCAAACGCTTCTTTGTCCCGAAGGTACCTACTGTGTGTCCGGGGAGGAGACGAACTTGTGTGAATGGGACGAGATCCTGGGGGTCATCCAAGAGGGTTCAACCGGTTATCCAGTGATCAGGTTGGGCAACCAGGAGGTCGGTGATACCGGACCGGTATTGGATAATTACCTGGTGGGAGACCGTTACACGGTCGATGCTCCCATGACGGTTTTTGCTGTCAGCGCCTACGGCGAGTCGGGCGGAAACGTCAAGATCGCGATCTATGACCATGATGCTGCAAACAACCTGCCCCGCAACCGACTGTTTCCTGAGGTGGAAAGAGGGCTCGTATCCAACGGTTGGACGACGATCCATCTTTTTCCGGCAGTTTTCCTGCACCCTGGAAACTATTGGATTGTTTTCAATACAACCGAAAAGGACGGGATCACCTACTCTTCGCAGACCGGAGGTGTCAGGGCCTGGAAACAGTCAAGTTACGGAAATGGGCTGCCGTCTTCCATGACCACGGATGGCTGGACCGCTTCTACCAGCATGGACAGCACGTTCATCTCTGGATTTGCGATCCATGGATACGCAATGGCCTCAAAGATAGACCTTTCTTCGGGAAACATCGAGGCCGGCTCGTTGAGCTTGTATACCCATGGAGAGGGTGAACTCAGGCTGGCAGTATACGGAGACAGCGCCGGTCCTGCAGCTTTGCTCTGGCGCTCCGGTCCGACGGTTGCTATTGCGGATTCATGGAACACGGTGTTGATGAGCGAAGGGTTTCCGCCCGGCTTGAACCTGGAGGCCGGAACTTATTGGCTTGCATGGCAATGGGATTCGTCGGGTGCGGCCGGGCCTGGCTACGCTCCAGGCGGAGAGGGGGAAAGTCGTTACGCGATCATATCCTATGGTGACTTCCCTTCGGCTTGGCCGGCGGGTGGCGGAGTTTCATCCGCAAGGTGGAGCATCCATCTCTCCGGCAAAGGCTATTCCCAGCCCCTGGGGTGGTGAATCAACGCGCCGGACCGGGTGGTCCCTTTGCTGTTCAGGTCGAAACGTAATGGCTGTTTCAGCCGAAGTGTAGTGCCGGAAGAATTTGTATCTTGTACAACAGGCCGGGAGACTCTATGCTTGAGAGGTATCCGGAATTGTTGTTTCAGGGAGAATGTCCAAGAAGATAACTGAAAAGACAGGAGGTTACTCATGTTGCCGGCCGCATCCATTTACGATATCGATTTCAATAACATATTGGATCATCCCGAAATCATTGCAGTGGCCGCGATTTTGGCCCTTTTGTTGCTGGTGTTTGTTCCTCTTATGGTATGGCGGGCCGTCAAACAATCCAGAACAGCGCGCAACTATATTCCCGATTTCATGCGGATGTCGGGATTGCAGCAGACCGACAAGGCGACTTTTTCAGGAGAGTACAACGGTTTTCCGACCACGATGACTTTCGGCCTTGGAGTCAACTATGCATCAATGGCCGCAGAATCGATCGGCGGATTGATGGGAGGCCGCGCTGATTTTCATCGACGGAATCTTCTTGCCCAGAAGTTCAACATAGACATGGTGTTGCCTAAAGAAGTTCCTCCACTTGTACTCAAGCAAAAGGTGGGGATGTTGAGGACGGACCAGTATGTCATGGATTTGATCACCAAGAAGGGCGTGGAATTGCCTCAGATCAAACTGCCCGGGATTTCACTCAAGAGGGCCAAGATCTTTTGCGCTGACGAAGGGTTTGCAAGGCAGGTCGCTTCGAGCGAGGAGCTTCAGAAACTTTTGAAAACCTGGCATTTTCTGGATGTGCGACTTGAGGGAAACAAGCTGAAATTTATTCTCGACGATGTCATGAGCCAAGAGAAGTTCGGAAAACGTACTGCAAAACCGGATCATCCCATCCAGGCGCTGGATATCTGCGTTGCGATAGGGAGGGCGGTGTAGGGACAATTAAAAAGGGGTTTTGTACAAGCCGTCGTCAAGGCTCGGGGTAATATACCGGGCAGGAGACGCGGCGACCGGCTTTTTCAAGATACGCTATCAATCGACAGGGGTAGTCGGTGATGATTCCGTCGACACCGGCTCGGATAAGCCGGTCCCATTCTTCGGGGTTGTTTGCGGTCCAGGGAATGACCCGGCCGCCGGCCGAGCGAACTGCGGTTACGTCTTCCGCTGTTATCCATTCATGGTGCGGCGATATTATTCGACCCCCGGTTTTCTTGAGCAGGGCTGCATAGTCGTGCGAGCTTCTTCCCGTGAGCACGGAAACCGAAACGGACGGGTCGATCTCCAGCACTTCTCGAAGGACCCGGTGATCGAACGACTGGACGGTTGTTCTTCGGACAGCGTCGTGTTTTTTCAGTTCGTCCATGAGAAGGGAAGCATACTCCCCTGGTTCAGGGTAAAGGTCGGGCCTCGAAGGGATGCTCTTGAGTTCGATGTTCAGGCCGACCTTTCGGTATTTCGGAGCGGAAACGAGTTCCAGCACTTCCCGAAGGGAGGGTATTCGCTCTCCCGGTTCGGGTTTTTGGTCGGGGAAGCGCGGATCGACCAAACTTCCGCAGTCGTATCTCTGCAACTCTTCGAGCGT
>SLPX01000075.1 GCA_007131745.1 Myxococcales bacterium | reverse complement strand
TGTTCGGACTTTGGAGGATGTAGAGACCACGGCGACGAGTTCGGCATCCGACCGCGGTTGGGCGGAAGAGCCTGTTCGGACTGTCGAGGATGAGCCTTCGGCAGAGGGACGTTTTTCTTTTCGGGTTCTTGTAAATAATGCGGGACTTTTCAGGGATAGAATCATCAAGGGGGAAGTCAGGGTGTTGGATGATGCATTTTCCAGTGGCGACTTTATTGAATGTTTAAAGGATGCTGTGTTTGAACGTTTGTCCGACGAAAGGGTGGAAAGAATGCTCAAGCACTGCATGGCGGGCCGAAATGAGCTGATAGAGGCGTGGAAAGACTACAGGCAGGATGTTGATCGCACGATGAGCGGAGATCTTCAGATCGGACGTCAAGTAGTCATTGTCCTGGATTCTTCCAGGATCAATGATCTGGATGTGCGGAAGATGGCTACTCTTGCTCTTTTGAGAAGCGTGGATGCAAAAAGGGATGCTGTTTTGAGGGATCTAGCCCGTGGATTTCGCTCATCCTGCCGGACTGATTTCACCAATTACCTGATGTCCAGAAAATTTTTGGACGAATGGAAATGGAGACTCGGCAACGAAGAAACAATGGTGGCGAAAGGTTCACTGGATGGAACAGACGTTCGGCAGGTGCTGGCGAGCTTGGTTTTTCCCAGACTGGAGGAGTCTTTGGCTTCTTTGCTGCAGGCTGTTTCAAAACGTCACGGTTTGGTATTGGAGTTCTTGCAGCCTCTTGTCACTGAGCGATTCAACCGGGTGTTAGACGGAGTGGCCCAGGAGTTGTTGCATGTTGATACATAGTATCAATGGTTTGACCTTGTTTTGACGGTCGGTTTTTCAATGCGCGCCCGTTTTCCGGGTGTTCCAGGAGAAGAAATAAACACTTTGTGTCCTGTCTTGCGCGGCTGTTTCGTTTGTGCTAAATTATCCCCCGTTCTCAGGATGGTTGTTTTTGGGTGAATTGAAAAAAAAGATCGGCAGGATACCGCTGAGATTTGCATTTGCAAACGACCTGAAGAGCTTGATTTTCTGTTTTATACAGGATCTCATTGAGATCCGGACAAACATGCTCGCAGGACCGCCGAGGGATGAGCGAGGGATGATGGGTGAGGGATGGGTGATGGATGGCCGATGGATGGGATTGATCGGCGGTCGATGTAACCGTGTTTAGTTCCCGACGTAGTTTTATTCGCCGGTGTTTGACCGCAAAATCGAGGATTCTGAAGTGTAATGAAGTGTAATAAGGAAAGTGAGGATAATACATGAGTGACGATTCCGTCTTTCACGGGGATCCGTCGGATGGTTCCGAGCAGGTACCGTTGTATCAGCATACCAAGAGACCCGGATGGGGTCTGGCCATTTTGGCATGGGAACGAAACAATCGCAGGGCGTTTCAATTTGAAGACGGCAAGCTCAGATTGATTAAAGACGGTTATTATCATTTGATGAAGGAAGTGGATCGACCGACGGATGCAGCCATGGATACGGTGGCGGGATTGCAGGACAAGTTGGGAGTGTCGGTGGCCAGGAGCGAAATAGTCAAGGACGCGAAGGCCAGGGGGAAGAAGATTTTGACCCTTCAGGATCAGATCAAGATATTTAGAACGATCTATCCGGATGGGTTTGAGGGTGAGAAGTGGAAAACCGATATCCGGGGTGAGGGAGATGTACGCCGCTTGAAGAGGCACCGGAATCCGGCCATCAAAGATGCCAAGGAAAATCTGAATAAGACCAAAATTTTGGATATGCTGGAGAACAGGAAGTTCTCCCGTATTGTGGACGCGTTGCTGGGTGTATTGAAAAGGACCAGCTTGGTGCGCCCGGTACATCTTGAGCCTTTGAAAAACATGCCGTCTTCCAGGCATGAGGCTTTTGCTGAGGCGTTTGTAAACTATCTTTTCGGCGAAGGCGGCTATATAGCCAGGTTTGACGCATTTGTAGCGACAGTATGCAAGGAAAACCCTGAAGATTGTTCATGGTTGTTGAGCACTGTTCCGGCAGGCTTGCTGTTTCCGAAGCAACAGGTTTGCGTCAGGCCCGGAAGCTTCAGGATTCAAGCTCGTTGGATGGCTCCGCGTCTGGAAGTTTCACCGGTTCCTGATGGCCGTCAGTACATGAGATTTCGCACGATGGCGAAGACAATTTTCAAGAATCTGAAGGACGACGGCTTAGAACCGGGCGATCTCATGGATGTTTACGATTTCATGCGGCTTACCTTGAAGCCGTCCGCTAAGAAGTTGGTTGAAAGCTGAAAAAAGCGAATGGAGGGGATTCAGCCAAGGATTTGTGTCTCGCACAGATTCCTGATAGATGCTATGAATGGCAAAAATGGGATTTTTGGACTTGGTTTTTACGAGAATGTCGGGTTTTAAGCCAAGTTTAGGGTTTTCGTGTATAATACCCAACACGTGTTATGAAACCGGTTACTATAGTAGATATAGCGGAACCTTTGCAGGATGGTGATTGTTATTCCGTCACTGTCGAGGTGCCTGATGAACCTCAAGCGGCCATCGCGTGGCCGAGGTTTTGCGCCAAATGCATGAGGGCTGCTGTCGTGGGGTCGGAGCTTTCACGTGTCAGCTACTACAAGCCGTTTGGAGGGCAGGGAAGGATGGTGCGCCGGATCATAACCCGCGTACCTTATTGCGGCGAACACCAGACCGGTCCTTCCAGGAAAGACAGGGGATTCTATCTAAAATTGCTGGTGGCCGGCTTTTTAGGGTTGATGACCGGCATTCTTTTGGCTTTTCTAGGCAGGGGTTGGCCGGATCTTCAGATGTACGGGTGGCTTGTGTTTTTTGTTTCCACCGCTGCGATTCTTTTCGGCGGGTTTAGTTTTGCCAAAAAATTGATTAATCCTGATGCTGTGGGCCTGGAACTTGATCCTAAAGGACTTGAAGTTGTTTTTAATTTTTTCAATGTAGATTATGGGAGGAAGTTTGTTGAGGCGAATCCGTCACGTGGTGAAGTGGTTTTGAGTCGTCAAGATCATTCTATTATGATTACGGGTAGTAAGCAGCAGGAAATACTGAATAGGGAGGGGGGGGCAGGACAGGCGCCGAATATTCAGCCGATGGATGAAAGAGAGAGCAATGCTGAGGCGATGGTTTCTCGGGAAGATGAATTCGAGGAGCATACATCTCCTTCGATACAACCCTTGCCTTCCGAATCAGGGAGTGTTGATGAGTTGCCTGCTTCGGGTGTTGGTGAAGGTTCGATGGTGGATGATTCTTCCTATTATGATGGGGAAGACCTGGGGGTTGAGGATATGGACGCTCTTGGTTTTGAGGAGGATGAGATCGGCGGAGGAAGCTTTTCCCAGGATTTTGCAGAAGAGGACGCCGAATATACTGTAGCGGATTCATATGGTGACGATGAAGATTTCGCGGCTCCTGAATCTCATTCGGAATCTCATCTTCAGTATGGATTCCATAGGGATTCATCATTTGAAAGGCAGACCACAAACCCCTTTGATTCCCATTTTTCCTCCGATGGAGCAGATAACCCCGATGCGATTAATTCTTCTATGCATGAAGTCGAATTGAATGATCCTCCCCCTCCGCCTGATGTGATGTCAAAGGGTGTGGATTCATCCGGGATGCAGGAGGATATGCCTCCTCCTCCTCCTCCTCTTGGATCCCGAAAGAAATGAAGGAAAATTGTCAGGGATTGTTTCAGCCGTTTGAGCTGCAGTGGTTTTTGAATACGTAGAAAAAATTTTGGAAAAATTGAAATATATCCAGTTGTTTTGGGCTTTATGTGAGCGCAGGTATTGTTTGGGATTGTTTGATTAACAATTGGATGGAGCAGAATATGTCCGGAAACGTTGGTTTTGCATTCGCGCTGACCGTTTTCGCAGGGTTGTCAACCGGCCTGGGGAGTGCAATAGCTTTTTTTTTCAGGCGGGAGAACAAGACCTTTCTATCGGCATCGCTGGGTTTTTCCACTGGTGTTATGGTATACATTTCATTTGTTGAGTTGTTTCAAGTAGCGAGGGAACACCTTGAGCAGACATTGGGGGATGTCTACGGAAACTGGATAGTTGTCGGGAGTTTTTTTGGTGGGGTTGTCATTACCGCGTTGATTGATTTTTTTGTTCCCGATTACGAGAATCCTCACGAGTTGGAATCAGTTGAAAAAATGGAAGATGGTGAGAATGATCCCCGATTGAACAGGTTGGGTATCATGAGCGCGTTTGCTATTGCTCTTCACAATTTCCCGGAAGGAATGGCTGTTTTCGCGGCAGCTTTATTGAACCCGGCTATAGGAATATCAGTAGCCGTGGCTATAGCAATTCACAACATTCCAGAGGGTATATCCATTTCGGTTCCAATTTATCATGCAACCGGAAGTCGAAAAAAAGCTTTTTGGCTTTCTTTTCTTTCCGGGCTTGCCGAGCCTTTGGGCGCGCTTGTCGCCTACTTTTTTCTAAGGTCTTTTCTTAACGATACAGTTTTCGGGATTCTTTTTGCCGCAGTAGCCGGGATCATGGTTTTTATTTCTCTTGATCAATTGTTACCTGCGGCAAAGAGATTCGATAAAGGACATGCATCGGTATACGGGTTGGTGGCAGGAATGGCAGTCATGGCTTTGAGTCTTCTTTTGGGAGCGTGATTGTTCGTCGATTTGTTCTGTTTTTTCAAGGTGTTTGAGTGATGGACACTGTCTGCAGTATTCGAATATAAAAAATTCTTCTCTATTTGTTTTTCGTGAATCTGATTTTTTTGGGGATTTTATCAGCAGAATTCTGTATTCGAAAAAAGCAGTTTTCTTGACCGGTTTTTGGACCTCTGGTATCCAGATAGAAAGACCTGTTTGTAAAAGGTACGGAAACAATGTTGAATTCGAATCTCACTGTGGGTCGGGTTGATTGAATTGTGTAACGACCATCGGGCGAGGAGATGTATAATGTATTGGAAAGATAAGAGAATCGGCGTCTTGATGGGCGGCTTGTCTACACAGAAAGAAATATCTCTTGGAACCGGGGAAGCGGTGTTTTCGGTTTTGGCCGATAGTGGATACGACGTTCGAAAAGTCTTCCTGGACCGTGACCTGGACCTTGTGCTGAGACAAAACAATATTCAGGTGGTTTTCAATGCGCTGCACGGCCGGTATGGTGAAGATGGCTGTGTCCAGGGTCTTTTGGAACTCCTCGGGATTCCGTATACAGGTTCAGGTGTTTTGGCTTCTGCTTT
>SLPX01000092.1 GCA_007131745.1 Myxococcales bacterium | reverse complement strand
TCGGGCAAACATGCATGCACGCACCGCACTTCAGGCAACGTCCAAGAAACTCTTTTTCCTCGAGACTTCCCGGCGGACGAATTAGTTTCGGCGACGGGGTGTTTGCGCTGCTGATCGAAGCGCGCAAAACAGGATAGGCCAACAATCCGGCGGACGCGGATGCAAGTGCTCTTCTTCTTGTAAGATCCGGGGAAGAATCAGATTGGCATTTCGCGGGAGAAGGCAATCCGTAGGTAATCGCCTCTTTCGGACACTTGGAGACACAGTTGAAACAGAGTATGCATTCACTGGGACGAATCCGGGAATCGGGATCCGCGGCCCCGTTGCATGACATCCGGCAGATTCCACATTTCACGCACTTGGAGGGATCACGGCGGATTCCGAACAGCGACCACCTGGACAGGATTCCGAACAGCGCTCCAAGCGGGCAAACCGTGCGGCACCAAGCTCTGGGAATAAACCGCGTTGCGACAAGTACGGCCGTCATTGTGAGTGCAATCAAAATTCCCCCCGCGGTTACTCTCTCCAAAACACCCAGTGGTACACCGGCGGCCTGCATTCCCGGCAACACCACGCTCCCGAGGGTTCTCAGATACAGAGCCAAGGGATCCAGTAATCCCACCTGGACCGGACCGGCAACAGCAAGGACCAGAAATCCGAGCAAAAGGCCGTACTTCAGGAAGTATATGTCCCGGTACCGGTTTAGCTCCTTTTTTTGAGCGATTGACTTCTTGCGGTTGGATACCCCGGCCAAGTCTTGGAGGGTGCCCAACGGACACATCCAGGAGCAAAAAAAACGGCCGAAAAGAAGGGTCAGGATTGCAACCGCTGCAGCCAACCAAAGTCCGGAATACAAAACTCCCACAGCCACGGTTGTGGCAAGGGCCGCCAATGGATTCATTTCCATCAGGAGCCTGCCGGGGATATACGACCAGAGCCTGACCGCGGCCAGGATGGGACCGACGAAAAAAACCAGGAGCAACAGCCCTCCCACAATTTTTCTTGCCGTATTGACGTGTTTCATTTCTTGTTTCATTCCGAATCAACCCAGGTCCACGCGATGCACGCTTTGCATATCCGATGTTCCCAACCCTCTTGCCAATGCTTCGGTAACGTGCCTGGCTTCGGTCAAGTAAGCGCCCAGCAAAGGAAGAACCGCCACATCCACTGTGGCCGCATCCAGCCCGGCGACTGAAATGTCGCTTGTTTCCACGTCCGCCATGCGTCCCCCGGTGGGTCCGTTGCGCACGAGGACTCTCGATGCGTCAACCAAGGACAAGGTCGGCGTGAAAGCTTCCACGAGGTCGACTATTGTTTCGTGAATATTTTGATGTAGCATCATCCTCCTGCCGCCGGCTATTCCCAGCCAGTTTTTCAATGCACAGGTAACCCTGCTCAGGCTGTGGTGCTTTGCTATGGGAAGATTGATGACCTTGTCGGAATCGTAAAGAGCTTTCATCACCGGCCAGCTCTCCAATGCCTTGCCTTTGATCTTCGCCTGGACGAAATCATTCTTGCCGGGTGTCAACAAGGGCACGGCGAGACGCTTGCAGACAGCCGCTATACCCGAACTCTCCGCGCACAACCCGGGTTCATTGACAGGGTTTTCAGCCACCACGACTTCGGTGCCGATGTCGAGACACATCCTTATCACCATATCCACCACTTCGGGATGCGTGTTGGCTGCATATTCAGGCGTGCGATCCCATGCCATGTTCGGCTTGATGAGCACCTTGTCTCCGGATTTCACGAAGTGGTTCAGTCCTCCCAGTTCTTCAAACGCTTTTTCGATTCTCTCGGCCGGACTTCCACCCCGGACCATGACCGTCCGAGGTTTGCCGGGGGCCCTTCGCACTGCAAAAGAACGGGGGCCGTACCCGCCCAATTCGCCTTTCTTTTTCAACGGTTCGTTGGAATGAATCAAGGCCGCGCCCCCTGCAACGGCTCCTGCCGCGACGGCCGCGCCGCCGGCCCTCACCAGGAATTCTCTCCTGGAAAGTCTTTCTACACATTCCCCCGGATCAGCTTTTGTTTCCCTGTTTTTCGAGTCTTCGCTTTTCATTGAAAATCCACATTAAAACGGCCGGCCCTAAAGGACTTGGAACACCGGGCGGGACTCATGAGGAAAAACGGCTCTTGGTCTACACTGCGTTGGCAGAAACGGTTCTATCAGTCCAAGACTATTCTAGTGCCTCCCTGTCCCGCCAGGGCGGCTTCGATTTTCTCCGGCGTGGTTATTATAGCTTGTTTTCCGCCTTTTTCCAGGAACTCGATCACAGCCTCCATTTTCGGTTTCATGGAACCGGGTTTGAAGTGGCCTTCTCGTAGGAATTTCTTTGCTTCGGAAACGGTAATTTTATCCAAATCCTTTTGATCCGGCGTTCCGAAATTCAAAGAAACCTTTTCGACCGCGGTCGAAATCATCAAAAGATTGGCCTGGATCCGGCGCGCCAGCAGCGATGAAGCAAGATCTTTATCTATCACCGCTTCAACTCCGGAGAGCATTCCAAGCTCGTTTCTCACCACGGGGATTCCTCCTCCTCCAACTGCTACTACGGTGTAGTTTCCGGATAAAAGGCGCCGTATGGCTGATCGTTCTAGTATTTCAACCGGCCTTGGAGAGGGCACCACTCTACGCCAACCCCTGCCCGCGTCCTCAACCACAATCCATCCTTCATCCTTGACCCGCCTATCCGCCTCTTCCTTTTCCATGAACGAGCCTATTGGTTTAGTTGGTTTACGGAACGCATCATCATTATCATCCACCAGGACCTGGGTCGCCAAAGTCACAGCGTGCTGTCCCAACCCTCTCTTCCTGAATTCATTGTCAAGTGATTGTTGAATCATGTAACCGATGCTGCCCTGGGTGTCGGCCACCGCGGAATCCATGGGCACCGGATGTAGTTCCTGGATGGCCAGTTCGGATCTCCTGAGAACGAATCCGACCTGTGGTCCGTTTCCGTGGGTCACGACGACTCGCCATCCTCCTTCAACCATGGAGGCGATATGCTGACAGGTTTCTCGGGTGACCTGGAATTGATCCGATATTCTCTGGTGATCCTTGTCGCGGATAAGAGAGTTTCCGCCGATGGCCAAAACAGCCACACCCGCCTTTTTACTAATGTCCGTCATAATAGTGTCCTTTCAGCAACGCAAATCATGGTAAAAACGAAATCACATGGTTCCCATTGTCAACGCCATGACCGCCTTTTGCACGTGCAACCGGTTTTCAGCCACATCATAAATTATGGATCTGGGGCCCGACGCGGTTTCATCGTCGACCTCGTGTCCTCTGTCGATCGGCATGGGATGGGTAAAAAACGGTTCTTCTCCGAGCGCCATTTTCTCCTTGTTGCAAATCCACTCCTTATGTTTCATTGCCTTTTCAATTTCCGCCTCTTTGCAAAACTCATCGTTTTTGTATGCTTCCGCGCTCATCCAGTTTCGGGAATACACTACGTGAGCTCCCTTGTAACCCTCCACGGGATCGTGAACCAGTTGGAACTCGGCCTCGTTTGCCTTGCAGTTTTCTCTTGTCCAGGTCAGCACCTCCTCATCCAGTTCATATCCTTTCGGATGAGCTACGGTCACATCCATCCCGTAGCGTGAACAGATGAGCATGGCTTCCTGGACAGAGCAATGCGAACGGGCCAGTGCGCCGTGAGCCCACGTGATGAGTATCTTCTTCTTTTTCAGATCCTCTCCAAGATGCTCTTTTATCCCCATGATGTCGGCGAGTCCCTGGCACGGGTGAAAACGATCGTGCGCCATGGATACTACGGGAATGGTTGAAAAAGATGCATATTCCCGAAGGATTTCGTCTCCGTGGCCGTAGTAGCACAACTTGTCTTCCAGTATCCTCATTCCCAAACCGCATGCATAACGACTCATCACTTTTGCCGCGTCTTCAACCGTTTCACCCGCGCTCTTTTTTGTCTTTAACCTCATGCTCTTAGGTTCAAGAAACTGGGCGTGGCCGCCCAACTCGGTCGCCGCGCATTCAAAGGACTGGCGGGTCCGAACCGAGGGATTGAAAAAAAACATGAAGAACGTGCGGTTTCTCAAAAGGTTTGCAAAATGGTTGGAGAACCGGAACTTCTTCATTCTGGCCGAAAGCTCCAATACTCGATCCAGCTCATCCTTGGACCATTCCTGCGTACACAAAAGGTGCTTTCCAAACAAATCCATGTCAAATCTCCCTGCGATCTCTCGGCCGGATCGCTGTTTTCGTTATCACTGCTTGTTGGGTTAACAAGTGTTGCTTTGTTCACATTGAACGATCTTCTATCGCATGATCAAGCTCATGATCGCCTTCTGCGCGTGGAGCCTGTTTTCAGCCTCGTCGAACACCACGGACTGAGGTCCGTCCACGACTGCATCGGTCACTTCGAAACCGCGGTCACACGGCAGGCAATGCATATAAATAGCGTTCTTTTCAGCCAGAGCAATCCGCTCTTCATTACAGATCCAGCTCTTGTTCTTATCGTTGATCTCTTGTGCCTTTTCGACGGAATCTTCTCCCACGGGAGGTTTGAAAAGAGCCGTGGAGCACCACGCCTTCGGATAAACGACGTGAGCGCCCTTTAATCCATCTTCAAAACTGTTTGTCACCCGGAAAGATCCTCCTGCAGCGGAAGCATTTTTACTGCAAGCGTCCAACACTTCCGGGTCAAGTTCCATTCCCTCCGGATGAGCCAGGGTGACGTTCATCCCGACAGCGGATGCCGCGATTATCGCGCTCTGCGGCACGGCCCTGGGTTTTTCCACAGACGGTGAGTATGCCCAGCTCATGGTGAAGTTAACACCCCTGAAATCATGCAGTTTTTCTTTGACCGTCATGATGTCGGCCATCGCCTGGCAGGGATGGTATTTATCGCATTCCATGTTGATTATGGGTATGCCGGCCCAACGGGCGAACTCGCGCATGATCTCATGAGCGTCTCCGTAAACCCACTCAACGGGATCTCCATAACAACGTATGGCTATGGCTTCTCCCATGCGGCCCAGTGTTCTGGCCACATCGGAGACACGCTCAGTGGTATAAGCTACTTCGCGACCTTCCATGGCCGGCGTGTATATCTTGGAGGGATCCAAATAATGAGCATGTCCCCCGAGTTGGGTCATGCCGGCCTCGAAACTGTTCCTCGTTCTGAGTGACTGATTGTAGAAAATCATGAACAGGGTCTTGCCGTCCAAGAGTTTGTGCGGCTCACCCATAGCGCGTCGTTTCTTGAGGTCCATCGCAACTTCGAGTATGGTTTCGATTTCTTCATGTGTGTAATCAAGCAACGTCAAGTAGTTACGACCTTCAAAGGTATGTGTTTTCATGTAGTTCATCTCCTGTGTTTTGACAATCGGACCTGGAACATTCAGGCGGGTTCACGCCGGTCAGGCAAGATAATTCCATTGTGAAGCAAAAGGTTCAAGTCATATCTTGTAGTTATTTCCGAGCAGGAAGGCCGGCTGTTTTGCAAACGGTCGGCGAATGATAAGGTTGATTTACTCCGGGCAGTCCGCCTGCCTGGTTTTTTCCTCCATCTTCTTGAAAGCTTCGGGGTTCTTTTCCCTCAAGAATTTCCTCATGGCGAAATCAACGTTGAAATGGAGTCCCAACCCGACTTCAACAGCGTTCGGATCTGTGAAGTTTTTCCAGGGCGGGCTTTCCGGCTCTTTCCTGCATCTTTTCAACAGTTCGAGTTTCCAGAAATTGTTTTCAGCCTTCGCCATGGGTACGCAAGCCGTGTTCAGGCATACTTCAACGTCCTTTTCGCAATCTCCATGACCGAGGCACATCTTCTTGGGCGGCTTGGACACCATTCGTTTTTTTGCCATCTCGGTCCGCCATGCTCTCGCCTGTTCCACAGGACTTCCCTGGTGCCTTTTGTCGTGCAGATCCGAAAGCGCCCGGACGCCGCAAGCGGGAATGGTGGATTCGGCAAGGTTGAAGGAATAGGGGCTTCTGTCTGAAAGGTAGTACACAACCGATGTCGTACCGGCCGGATATTCCAAAGCCGAGGCCATGAGTTTTTCAGCCCCCTTGACTTTCAATTTTCCGAGAGCCTTGAGCGCACCGCATCGAACAAAGTAGTACGGACTTTCGGTCGCCCATTCCATGAGTTTTGCAATCAAAGCATCGTCCGGACCTTCTTCACCCAGGGCGTCGGCCAACCCTTCCATGGCTTTCTGCCTGTGAACCGGGCATTCGTTTTCAATGCCGGACATGATCTCTCTCTTCGGAACACCCAGGTCCCTGCTTTGGCGCATGAGCCAATTAATCGCCTGGTAACGCACCACGCAACTCGGGTCGGTGAGAAGTCTCCTGACATAAGGCGCCAAGTGTTCCTTTTGTTCCTTGTTCAGATCCCAAGCAATCCCCGATACAGCGTCCCCGCGGACCCGATCCGACTCGTTTCCAAAAAGAGAAACAAGCACGGGAAGGTAGTGCTCATGCTCGTGAAGTTGTCTCCAAATTCTCAGCCCTCGGCTGATCATGTCCCGCTCTCCGGCTGACATAAGGTACCGCGCCAGGTGGGGATCTTTTTCGTTTTCTTTTACAATACCATCCAGCAATTCCCGCCCCTTGTTCTTTTCTTCCCAGGCATCGGCGGACATAGCGTCCGTTGCTTTCTTCAATTCCTCAGCCAGGTTTGCAGGCGGACCCGCTGGAACAAAAGCCGGAAAAGATTCTGCAACCGCGTCGGCATCCAGCTTCGGCAACGGTGCGGGCGCTGCAAGAGCAACGGGTTTTTCCGCGGGTTTCTCCTCGGTTTCTTCTCCTGCCGGATCGTCCTTTTTTTCTTCTTCTTCGGTTTCGGCCTTTTTCTCTTCTTTTTTCTTGTCACAGCCGCAAAGTGCCGTGACCGTGCATGCAACAACAAACACTTTTGCCAATACCCTGATTCTCTTCATTACTGCTGTTCCTCCTGTTTGAGCCTGTATCAGGCATCATTGCGACGAATGGATGACAAATTATTCTCATCATGAATCAAAGTCAACGATCTCGAAGCATCCGCGCGAACGTTCCAAAAAGAAACTATTGAACAAGGAGAAAGAATTTTTGTATAATCCGTCCTTATCTTGAATTTACAAACGACTCGCCGAGAAACCTACACTCCGGCTACGGGAGAACAAGTATATGGTTACATTTGAAATCGAGGAAAAATATCTTTTGGCTATTGCCCATGCTTTTTACTCGAACCGATTCCACATGTTGACGCTCACGGAAGTCGTCCGTCTTCAAGTGAAACCCGATGAAGACGGATTGTTGAAGCTTCCGCCTGAAATGGACAGGGAAATCAAGAAACAGGCTTTTGATTTTCTGCTGGCCATGTTTCCCCCGGAGGTCCACGGAATCCTGGAAGGGGAAAGAGAGAAGTGGACGACGCTTCAATAGCGGATCGATCCACTAATTCCGAGTCATTGATGTGGAAGATTCTTCATCTGCCTCAGTTGACTTTTTTTCGGCCTCTGCTCGGAACTGCTTGGATCCCACCCCGGCGATGATAAACCACAGGAGGGATAGGAAGGCCAAAACGCTTCCTATTTGCACCCAGTGCCATTTGTCGTACAAAAGAAACGCGGTCGCCTGCTCCGGGTCGGCCGGATTGACCCACACCGTTATCGGCCATTCATCGGCGTGCTTTCTCAAGAAACTTTCCGCTGCTTCCCGGCTGTTGAAATGAAAAAGCGGCTCATCTTCTTGCACCGAATACATGCGGCCTTCGTAGAAGTATTCAAAAGAAAGCCTTACGTACCAGCGTTTTTCAGTAGATTTGACGCCCACGCCGGTTGTAACGTACTCGGAATGAATGGGATTCGGCAGCATTCTCTTCTGGTAAATCTCTTCCCTCGCTGCGACATTACCCACCCCGCGATCGCCGCTGAACTCATCTTTTCTCCCTCGGGGAGAAGTCTTCGCCGCTCTGGACCTTTCTCTCGCTCCGAGGGCCGACCTCTCACCTTCGGCTACGCTCCTGTTGACATTGCTCAACCCCGGTCGCAAGGTCGTCCGCATGTAGGGAACGGTGATCTTGGCCGGCATGGCCGGAACCCGGTCCCAAGTTTGTCGCCTGTAAATCAGTCTGTAAGGGGTGAAGCCGTCATGAAATAGCAGGACCACCGCAAACGCCAGGCAAACACAAGGACCCAAAGGACCCAACCAAAAAGGGCGCTCCTGGAGTTTATCGGCATTGCTCATTCGCAGCCTCGCAATGAAACGGTTTCAAAAGCACGCAATCAGCGGATTCGTCCGGGGAATTCCCGGACGAATTCAACCCGGACGTCCGGTTGCACTTGGAAAGAATACTAGAAATGAAGAGCGAGGGAAAGATCAGACCTTTTCAATGATCAACGCGCCGCCCATGCCGCCGCCCACGCACATGGTGGCCAGACCCCGTTTTCCACCGATGCGTTTCAATACGTTGATCAAGGTAACGGTGATGCGTGCGCCGGAACATCCCAGTGGGTGGCCCAGGGCGACCGCGCCGCCGTGAAGGTTGACCTTGGATTGATCCGCTTCGAGTTGTCTCAAAACGCCCAGACCCTGTGCAGCGAACGCCTCGTTGAGTTCAATGGCGTCGATGTCGGAAAGCTTCATCCCGGCTCTCGCCAGGACTTTTTTCACCGCGGGCACCGGACCCATTCCCATGTATTCAGGCTCGAGACCGGCCGTGCCGAAAGAAGCGATGCGCCACATCTCCTTGATGCCCAGAGCTTCGGCCCTCTTGCGGCTCATCACCACGCAGCAAGCTCCTCCATCGGAGAGCTGGCTGGAATTTCCGGCGGTAACGGAACCACCCTCCAAAAACGCGGGCTTCAACTTGGCCAGGGCTTCCATTGTGGTATCGGGCCGTGGACCTTCATCAGTATCGAAAACGCGACCGTCCGGCAATTCCACCGGAACTATCTCGTTTTTGAACCAGCCTTCCTTGATCGCCTTGGCCGCCTTCATGTTGCTTTCATACGCGAACTTGTCCTGATCTTCACGGCTGATATTGTACTTCTTCGCCACGTTTTCAGCAGTCGCGCCCATGGGAATGTATGCCCAAGGCAAATCGTGCTTCGCGCACTCATGCTCGGTGAGCTTGGGGTTCATGTCCACGTTGTAGCCGCCCATGGGAACATTGGTCATGGTTTCCACGCCCATGGCCAGGAATATTTCACCGTGTCCTATCATGACCGACTTTGCGCATTCCATTATTGCTGAAAGAGAAGACGCGCAGAACCTGTTGTACGTACAAGCCGAAACCTCATAGGGAAGGTGGGCCAGAATACTGATCAGCCGGCCTATGTTCATTCCCTGCTCGCCCTCGGGCATGGCGCATCCACAGTACAAATCTTCAATTTCTTTTCTATCGAATTCCGGCAACCTTTCGAGCGCTTTTTGCACCAGGAGCGCTCCCAGATCATCCATTCGATACTTCACCAGTGAACCTTTTCTCGCCTTGGCCAACGGGGACCGAACGGCAGAAACTATAACCGCCTCGTTCATGACTTCCTCCTGATTCTGAAACCTTTTTCGGTTTTTCTGTTCTTGTTCATCAAATTTCTTGCCTAACCGGATGCTTCATTCGCTGCTTCCGGGTTGGATTTTCGTTACTAGTTGCGGAGCGGTTTGCCTTTTGTCAGCATGTGCTGAATTCTGGCTAGTGTTTTCTCTTCGCCGCACAAACTCATGAATGCTTCAAGCTCCAGTTCCAGGATCTGTTGTTCGGTTACAAGATCCGTTGGATGAACGTCTCCGCCGGTAAGGATCCGAGCCAGCCATTTCCCAATCTTTGCGTCGTGCTCGGAAATTGCGCCCTTCAAGACAAACTGATCCACGACGTACTCGATTGCAAGCTTGCCGCCCGTCCCGGGCAGGTTCAAAACAGGCTTTTCCGGAACTACGTATCCTTCGGCCATCTCCAGTGCCTGTTTTTTCGCCTCACCCAACACCTTTGCCCGATCCATTACGTACCTATCTTGTTTGCGGCCGAGGAATCCGATTCTCTTCGCTTCCTCCGCTGAAGTAGCGACCTTGGCGAATGCAATCGTTTCAAAAGCATGCTGAGAAACCGGCAAAGGTCCGGGATTGACCTTTTTGGAATCCATGAGAGCCTTGGCCCTTAAAAGAAACTGGCTGCAACCTGCGCCCGCGGGAATCAATCCGACTCCTACTTCCACCAGGCCGATGTAGAGTTCTCCGTGGCCGCAGATTGCATCCGCCGCCATTGAGATTTCGCAGCCGCCTCCGAAAGTGTAATTAAACGGCGCTGCAACCACCGGTACTGAAGAGTACTTGAGCCGCATGTTGACACCCTGGAACATGCGAACAACTTCTTCGACCTTGTCGAATGCTTTTTGCTGGGCCAGCATAGCCACCATGAAAATGTTGGCGCCCGCGCTGAAATGCTCTCCCTCGTTGTGAATCACCAGGGCCTTTCCGCCTTTTTCCGCTGCATCCACACCCTCGTGAAGCATTCCGATGATATCCCCGTCGATGGAGTTCATCTTGGTGTGGAACTCGACGCAAAACACTCCGTCGCCGATGTCCAGCAGAGTCGCCGATGCATTTTCCTTGACCACGCGGTTCTGCTTTTTCAAATCCGCGATGACCATGACCCCGTCGTCGACCGGAATCGGCTTGTGAGTCTCGGTCTTGACATCGAAATAAGTCCTGCGTCCGTCCGCAAAGCCGTAAAACGACCCGCCGCCTTTTTCCAGAACCTTCTTGGCCAGTTCCGGCACGGGACGATCGTCTTCTTCCAGTCGATCCACGACTTCTTCCACGCCGATGGCGTCCCAAAGCTCGAATGGACCGAGTTTCCAGTTGAATCCCCACTTCAGGGCATTATCCACGTTAACGATATCGTCCGCTATTTCGGGGACCCGGTTGGCCGCATAAACCATGGAATCCGAAAGCCCCTTCCACACGAGATCCCCTGCATCGTCATCGGCTTCTTCAAAGAAATAGCGGATCCGTTCCGCTGTATCTTCCATGCTCTTTACTTCGCCGACCGATTCGGCCCGGACCTTTTCTTTCGGACGATATTCAAGGCTCTTGAGATCCAGGGCCAGGATTTGCTTTTTCCCTTCTTTCTTCTCGACCTTCCAGAATCCGCCCTTGGTCTTGTTGCCCAGCATCTTCTGTTCAACCATCTTCTTTACGAAGGCCGGAGGCTGGAAAAGATTCCTGTCTTCATCGTGCTCACAATAGCTGTAAGTGTTCTCCGCTACGTGGACCATTGTGTCGAGACCCACCAGGTCGGTAAGCCTGAACGGTCCCATGGGCCGGCCGATGGGCTTGGCCAAAACATTGTCCACGAATTCCACTGAAAGCTTCTTTTCCTCGACATACTTCAAAAGCGCCATCATCGCGTGAACACCGATGCGGTTGGCCACGAAGTTGGGCGTGTCCTTGGCGTAAACAATGCCCTTGCCAAGCTTGTTGGAACAGAAATCAGCAATTGTGCTCACGATTTCCGGGTCGGTTTCCGGACCGGAGACCAACTCCAGCAATCTCATGTAACGCACGGGATTGAAAAAGTGTGTTACGAGAAAACACTTCTTGAAATCATCCGACCGGCCGTCGACCAGATCCTTCCACAAAAGCCCTGATGTGTTGGATGATACGATTGTCCCCGGTTTGCGGTGTTTTTCGACGTTTTCGTACACCTTCTTCTTGATGTCCATCCGTTCGGCCACCACCTCGATGATCCAGTCAACCTCCCCCATCCACGCGCTGTGGTCTTCGTAGTTTCCCACCGTGACCTTTTTCGAGAGGCTCTTGTGGAAAAACGCGGCCGGCCTGGCTTTGAGCGCCAGGTCGAGACCTTGTTGCGCCAACCGGTTTCGGAACTCGGGGCTTTTTTCGGTCAGGCCCTTTTCCTTTTCCTTGTCAGTGAGCTTATCGATTAAACCGAATTCGGCTGCTGTTGGTCCGTCCAGGTCAATCAGGTAACACTCAACACCTGCATTGGCCAAGTGTGCGGCTATTCCGCCTCCCATGATTCCGGAACCCAGGACGGCAACCTTACCAATCTCCTTTGCCATGAAGATCCTCCTTGCTATCTCCCCGGCTCAGCGTCCGTCCGCCCGAACGCAGCCGGTGAAATTAATTCCAAACCGTTTTACATGAAGGCTTCTGAAACCCTCTTGGCTCAAAGACCTTTCATGCTGATTATTTATCTTTATCTCGGACCCGGGTTGTTTTTCCGGGATCCGCAAAGCCCAATAATTCGTCTATGTCACCAACGTTGCGGGCCAAACACTGCGCTGACAACTGCGACTTGAAAAACGCCTTTTGCATTGTTTGCAACCGTTCTCGGCTCATTTCACCTTCCATGTTGAGAAGCCCCACAAGGTTCATCGTAAAACCGAAACTCAAAAAGCCCCAGGCGGCAGCTCTTGCATCCAGGTCTGCCTGAACCAAGCCCTGCTTGAGCGCCTGTTCGTAAATGCTCTGCAAGAGATCAACGTAATTGGAAAACTGGGTTCTCATTGCATTGCGGATCTCCTTGTCGTCCACCTCGGACAAGGCCTGGAACAAAACCTTCAAATCCCCTTTCCTGGTAACCGCCCTATCGTAGTAGTTGAAACATATCTTTCCCAACGCCTCCAAAGGATTCTCCGATGCATCTACAATACCCTGCCAGATCTCCAGCAACCTCTTGCCTACATCCTTGATGATTTCAATAAACAGGTCTTTCTTGGTGGGAAAATACCGATACACAGCGGGTTCGGTGATCCCTGCCTCATGAGCAATCTCGGCGATGCTGGTTGTTCTGTAATTCGATCTTGCCAGAGCCCTCACAGCGGAACGCATGATCTGCGGTTTTCTCTCCGCAGCGGTCAACCTCTTCCGTTTCGTGCTCATCTATCCTCCGCCATTAGTTCGCCGGTTTTCTTGACCCGGTTCAGCCGTTTTCTGCAACACATCCATCATCCTCCGCGTCCGGCATCACGAGACTACAATCCGGTTAGTGAGGGCTCATTTCTTATTTTCGGAGATTACGGCATTGCTGCACTGAGTCAAGGGAAAGTTTGTTTTTTCTCAGGGATCCCCAAACCATCTTTACCAGAAGGTCGACCGATTAAGCGCCTGCTTTGAGCATCCGCTTCCAGTGGTTACTTGCGGATCTTCAAGTCGGATCCCCTCAAGCCGGATCCCCTCGTAATACGGACTTGGAGAAGAGCAAGAAAAATCAAAAATCCGAAAAGAAACGCTCTCCCGCCCCCGGAGCCGGTTCCGTACCGAAGCCTGTGCAGGGTCGCGGTCCTGCATCCACAACCGCCTTCAATACCTCCACCGCCGGAAACATCCGCGTCATATTCTTCCTCCCCTGCATCGATCGGATCAAGCGCAGCGTCTTCATGAAAGGAGGCATCTTCAGGAAAACCCGCGTCCTCGATCACTTCCGAATCAACGGGCACGGATGCATCCTCGTACACCGGATCCACGCACGGACCCACCGCGGTCACGACCGCAATGTCTTCGCCGTAGTAGAAATTCAATATCTGCCTGTAGGTATACCCCCTGACCGAATCCAGGCAACTTGAACCGTTTTGGGACATGCACCCGCGGTTATAGACGTTGGATGGATTTACCCACCCAAGGGTCGATTGCTCGACGTCATCGCCCGAATACCCTTCGTTGTATGTCACGAATCTCTCGGTGTTGAACGAATCCGGATCCCCGGGCGCGGGAATACAACTGGAAGTCGACGGTATGGCGCCTGCAACATAGAAAGAACAGATGGTCACCCCTGAGTAACGGATAACCTGCCCGGCCGTTTCCGCGGCCGCATCGTAATGGATCTGCTGCGGCTGGTTTCCGCAAGTGTAGACTTGGTCATGCTGCCCGTCGCCGATGGAGCCCTCTCCGTCCATCTTGTAATACAAATACGAGCGCGCTGTAACCGCCTGGGCTTTCAACGCCTCAAAGGGAGCGGCCCCGTTTTCGCACGCCACCACCCTTGGAATATAGTCGTTTTCCACATCCACCCACCCCACACCTTGAACATTCGCCTCGCAATACGCGGTCACGGGCAACCTGTGAGTGTCGTAACGATCATAATCATCCCATGTATCCATGCACCCCGTCGTCACGATGCACACAGCGGCAAAAATCACCATCAGGGGTTTCCACGCGCCGAGCCCCATTATCCTGACTTTTCGTCTCTTTCGATCATTCCTCAGATCATTCCCCAGATCCGTCCGCTTTTCATGAATTGCAATCATGGCTTGTCCTATTCCTCTTGTCCTGTCACACATCCGGCCTTCGGGTATTTTACCAAACATTCTTTCTCTTTGTCCATGACAACGATCCATTGGAGGAACCGGGGGATTTGCACCTTCGAGGGAGTCCTGATAAACACAATGGCGGTCGGTACTTGAAATTCACCGCTCAAGGATGAAAACGCGACTGTTATGAAAAAGACAATCATGCCTGAAACCTTCTGCCGTATCGCCTTTGCCGCAATGGTCTTTCTGTTGTGCATAGCGGCTCCTCTTGCAAACCGCGACACCGGAGAAAAAACCCGGCCGTTCTCACTATCTCAAACATCCGAGAAAACCGTGAGGATCAGTATCATAGCCGGTGGTGACGTCATGTTCGGAAGATTGAGAGGCAAACGATTGGACCCCTTCGGCTATGACAGGCCCTTTCGCTACATAAGTCCGCTTCTGCGAGGTCATGACATAGTCACGATGAATCTGGAAACTCCCATAACCTCGAAGGTTCACTACACTCGCCGTAACTTCTCGCTTTTGTTCAGAGCGAAACCCGTAGCCGCCGAGATCCTCAAGGACGCTGGATTCAACCTCGTGGTCACAGCAAACAATCACAGCCACGACCAGCTCGACGTGGGCATCAACGAAACCATCCACTATCTACAGAAACAAGATCTTGCATGGGCGGGCACGGGAAGAACCGAAGAAGAAGCATGGAGACCGTACATCTTTGAAAAAGACGGGGTAACGGTCGGAATCCTGGCACTCACAAGGCTGAAGAACTTCAGCTTCCCGGGGCAAAAAGGCCACTACGCACATCTTTCCCGCCAGCGCGTTCGGAAAGAACTGCCTCCCAAAGTAAGAGAACTCAGCAAAAAGGTCGATTTCACCGTCGTGATCCTCCACTGGGGCGTGGAATACAAGCACGAAACAATAGCCCGTGAACGCACGTTGATCAGGCTCATCCAGGAAGCAGGATGCGATCTTTTCATCGGACACCACCCGCACGTGTTGAGAGGCATCCAGAAACACAACAACCTGGTGGCCTTCTATTCACTCGGAAACTTCCTTTTCGACAGCGCCCACGGAGTCCGCGCCGAAGCCGGTTTGGCCCGAGCCGTGTTCGAAAAAACCGGCGACCGGAAACGATTGGCAGAGGCCGAATTCATTCCCATCATTCTGCAAGGCCCATCAAGGCTGCCAAGACCGGCAAAGGGAAACCAAGCCCGCCTGATCAATGAAAAGATGATTCGATATTCAAGGGTTTTCAGAAAAACCACCCAGTTCAAAACGGTGGGCGACCGCCTTCAAGTCGTTCTTCCCTGACTTCCGCCCCCCACCGCTCCACACCACAATCCGTCTGGAAAACGGATCACTTTCCGCTCGTTGTTTCAAAAAGCAACCCAAATACTTTTTGTTTTAACAAAACCTTTTTCTTGATCAGTGCAATTCAAAAAGATAACCTTGTTCTGTTGGGAAAAACGTCTTACCAAGGGAGGCTGGAAATGCAGCACAGCACAGCACAGCACAGCACAGCACAGCACAGGATGAAAACCTTCGCTCCATTCCCTTCTTCGGCAAATCGATCAAGAAAACAGGGGAAACAGGAGGGAAATACTCTTTGCGCTTCCGCGCAAAACTCGGATTTCACATCTTTGCGGTCTTCCTGTTGATGGCCGCGGTCGTGACCACCCAGGCCCGAGCGCACATTTTACAAGGAAGATCTGCAACCCTTGAAGACGGAATAGATGAAGACGATGTGGGCTATACATGGCTCTTGCCTTCATATCCATTGAGTTCTTTGTGTTACCGGGACAGGGATTGCGACGGAATCTATGATTGGGCCGAAGCCGACCTGGCCTGGGCTTTTCGCCCGTATCTTGTCTATGACGCGGAAGAAGATCTTTCGAAAGGATCTCTGGTTTTGTACCAGGCGACACCTGTCAGCATTACGCCGCACCAGACAGAGATCAAATTGACATGGCTGTTTCTTTTCCGTGCGGACCGTACGCATCACGGCGATTCGGAAAAAATAACTTCAGTGGTGAAAAGCGTAGACCCGGAAAGAAGATTGTGGCGGCTCGTATATGTAAAGTTCAAGAATTGCGAGTGGCCCACATCCTTGCCCGGTTGCTACGGAAGCACGATGGACTCGGAATGGAACATCGATAAAGGCCGGGATCATGCGGGCATAAGGTGGCAATACAGCGACAAAACAGGAATGATTCACCACAGGTTGCATATTTCCAAGAAAAAACATGGAATGTGGGCAAGCAAGAACCAGTGTGAATGCTGTTATCATGGCGGAATAGCGGAGAAATGCAACGGAGGATGGGAGGGGCTGCCCTTGTTGGGAATCTCTCTGCGAGACCACGCTGAGACCGGTTCGGGCGGGGAAGGCTGGGACGCCGCAGCGGTCGTATCGGAATACCATGCACTGACTCCCTATCAGAAGAAATATTCCGGAAACATAGGCGAAATTTATGACTACTATCCGACTGTTCCGAAAATATATCCCGATCCTCGTTTCATTTTTTTCCCTTCGACCGCGTCCGGCTCCTTGGGATATTTGGGCGAATCTGCAATCGACCCGACGGGTTTGGGGATGTTCAGGTGGGGAATATGGTCAGGGTATGCAGACGCGTGGGGAGGAAGCTGGAAAGGGTGGGATCACGGTTTTCCAGGCGAGTGGATATGGGACATGGCAAACGAATGCTTTTGCGGCGGCAAGGGAAGAGAACACAAAGAATGCTGCGTAGCAGCAGGTAACAAGGAATCATGGTGCGCTCTTTGTCATGAAAATACTTGCACTTACTGCGGCGACGGAGTGAAATACAAGGTGACGGTATCGGATTTTTACTCGATAACACCGCCGGATTGGACACTGGAAGACATGATGGATGAGGACGGGAACGGAATACCCAAGATGTTCGACTGCGACGACTTGAATCCCATACTGGGGATAGACGCGGACCGGGATGGTTTCTGCGACGAACCGGTTCCCTACCATCTCCGGCCGAAATGCATCGCGTATTGCCATCGTCATCATTTTGAACCGAGAAGGCAACATTGCATCCAACAATGTACGTCCGACATACCGGATAACTGCATAGATCATACTGATCCGGCATGCGCGGAACTGGTGGAAGATCTCAAAACCGGCCGTCTGGATGTATACAATTTGGGCAAGTACATGGAATGCCACAATAAGTATTTCAACAGGCAGACGGGGTGGGACGGAGTGATGTTCCAGCCCGACACGAGCGGAGACGGCGTGGGAGACAAGTGCGCCGGCCGCACCATGGCAGGTTTCACAAATGTTTTTCCGTGGGAACGGAAGGAAACGGTTTTAGAGAGGGTGGAGGTTCAGAAAGGAACATATTTACATGCCATGCGAACCTGCCCGGTATCGAGGTTGCATATCGACTTGGATACCTATCTCGGCACAATGGGTGAAACCACGAAGCCCCTGGCAGTGGAAGCGTGTGATTGTGACCCTTGGCTGAATGCGGCGGATTGTACTAGAGAAAATTGCATCGACAACCACAAACATGAACAAGGAGAAAACCTCTTTTCTTTCCGCTGGATACCCACGGGCGGCTGCTGGGGGAAAAGAGAAGACTTTCTGAGAGAGCGCGCCCAACAAGGAGACTTTTCCGAATGGACACCGGGTTGCAGCCAGGGTGCCCGATGCCGGTACAAGGATGCAAAATTCAGCCATCCGGAACCCGCCCGTTTTTCAGTTGCATGGGACTGGACCGGGCACAAGAAATTCGAGCCTCCCACTCTGGAGGAATCACTTTGCAAATACGAACCCCATCCTGAAAGTGACCGAATTGCATTGGAAAACAGGAATCTGAGGCTCCGTGC
>SLPX01000231.1 GCA_007131745.1 Myxococcales bacterium | reverse complement strand
TGAAACGGCTCGAATATGGTTTCTTGGTCTTCAGGCTTGATACCTATACCCGTATCCCGCACAACAGTTTCCAGAAAGCCGCTTTCTTTGCGGCGCACATCAACCGAGACGCTTCCGGCTTCGGTGAACTTGACCGCGTTGCTCAACAAATTGATCAACACCTGCTCATAACGTCTCTCATCACCGATGATTTCGGTGACACCCGGATCGATTTTCACATCCACTGAAAGGCCCTTTTCCTCTGCAATACGCTGCACCGAACCCACTGCGTTTCGGGCGGCTTCACCCGGATGAAAGCGCTCCCGCGCCACGACAAGCTGTCCGGCCTCTATCTTGGAAATGTCCAGCACATCGTTGATGAGCGAAAAAAGATGGGCCGCGCTTGACTTCACAATTTTGAGCTGTTTTCGCTGCTCTTCGTTCAGTTCGCCTGGAACCTCTTTCAGCAAAAGCCCGGTAAAACCTATGACCGAGTTGAGAGGCGTCCTTAGTTCATGTGACATGGTCGCCAAAAAAGCAGACTTCAATCGATCAGCGGACTCAGCTCTTTCCTTGGCCCACGCAAGCTCCCGGGTACGCTCGCGGACCTCCTCTTCGAGGTGCTCCCTGTGCATCTTGATCTCCATCTCCGCCTCCCTGCGCTCGGTTATGTCCCTCACAATGGCGAGGATGCTGAAACCATCGTTTTCCCAAAACCGGTTCAAGCTCACTTCGGCGCAAAAAGAACTCCCATCCAACCGTCGATGCATCCACTCGAAAAACTGGGTTTTCCCGTCGATCGATCTTTGCATCCACTCCTTTGAAACATCGAGTGAACTGCGCCCGTCCGGCTGGATCTCAGGAGAAAGCTCATCCGGCCGGCGATTGATTATTTCCTCCCTGGTTCTCCCAAACATTTTCTCGGCAGCCGTGTTGCAATCAATGAAGCACCCGTCGCGCAGAATGAAAATGGCGTCTCTCGCGCTTTGAAACAAACTTCTGTACCTGTTTTCGCTTCGACGCATCACTTCCTTCGCCTTCAGCCGAGCCAGGTTATCGCGCTAACGTGCTTGTACGCGCAAACCTATTGAGAGATTTTCATAATCACCTACTGATTTTCCCGGCTTTCCCAGATTGCTCTTAACACATTATCACATACACCCATCTGGAATATGTTAAAAAGATAATTTTCATCAAAAAAATCCAATGCGGGACGAACCTGAGTCCTGGGAGCTTATCGTTGAATCAGCCCTAACAATTCTGTATAATTGTATTGGGTTTATGAATATTCAGAAGGGCGAAAGATGTCGATTAACAAAATTAATGTAAAAATAATGAAAATCAAAGCAGCTGCAATTTCTACTCTCATCTGCTTGACACTTTTTTTCTCACCAAAGATTCAGGCAAAAACGATAGCGTGTCCAAAATGTCCTTCAGGGTGCGTTCCGACAGTGTTAGTCGAATCCTATCGTCCTGATTTGAAAGAGATTCGTATGTGCACACCCGGGTGCGTGTTCGCTGATGATGTCGTCCATCTCAGAGAGGGAATCAAATGCCGGGAGCTTCCCGTAACCATAGTGAAGCCCGACCCGGAGACGCGGGAAAAACCCGAAAAAGACGTAAAGAAAATCAGGCAGACAGAAGTCACGGCTCATCGCATGATCTTCAGCCCCACGGCGATGCCCGTGCCGCGAGGACAAATATTGGCCAACGGATACGCAGCAGGTTTGTGGGAGTTTTTGTTCGGAGCACATGAAAACTTCTATGCGGGAATCTCGACCCTGGTTCCCGCTGCGGTCTTTGGTTTGCTCGGACGAGTGAGCGCACAATTCGAGATCGCTGACGGGGTGCATTTAGGCGGCGGTGCATTCGCCGGGTTTATGAGCTTTCTCATCGGCCGGTCGCCCTTGATGTATGCATTCGGGTTGAACACGGCTATCACCTTTTCCAGTTCAGACTCCAGGCATTATTTCAATCTGGGAGTGACCGGAGTGGAGGCTGGAATGTATTCTTCATCGGATGGCTCGGCACGGATTTTCATCTTGCCGATTACCATCGGGTATCGTTTCAATTTTCGCAAACGATGGTCTTTTCAATCCGAATTCTACGTTCCCATAGTCCCTGAAAAAATATCCCAATGGAAGCCCTATTCTCCATTACCCTTGATGTTGCTGTTAGGTTTCCGCGGACATGGTGATTTCATATTCGGCGACTTCGGCCTGGCCTACCCCATCTCGGACTGGTACTATAACAAAAACGGAATTTGGAGGTATACACCGGTAGGGTTTCCCTACTTTGCCATTGGGTTTAATTGGTAGTTGCGCTTCACGAGTCCACCTTGGACCACAGCTTTCTTTTTTCCGGATCTCCTGTTTCCAACAGGTCTGATTCCATCGACTCCACAGGGGCCTCCTCGAGCGAAGACAAGATCTCGATCGCTTCCTTTGCATCCCGGCCATGGACTTTCAATGGAATGTCTATACCCGATCCGTACATCCCCAATATACTGTTGTGCTCGGCTCCGGGTATAAAAGCCACGATACCCTCATGCGCCAAAATATCACGTGACATTTTCGCCTGGTAAGCTTGATTGTAGGTCCGGATGGTATAGATCTTCTCCGGCTCGATGTTTTCGGGAAGCTGGACAAATTCTTTCAGTAGGTCTCCGTCTCGACCGGATGAAGGGATGGATTCCTCATTCGCCTGTCCATCTGCATCCAGTGCACACCGAGGGCATTGCTTCACTTCGCGGCGGCTCACCCGGTACCCGCATTCCGTGCATACCAGGCCGCTGAAAACCTTTCGGAAGACCAGAACCGCCAAAACAAAAACTCCCCCTGCCACTAGGCCCACACCCACATCCGCGCTCACCACAACCAATGCTGTTAAAACCACCGCGGCGAACAGGGCCATCAAGAGGCTCAAGGAAAAGAAAGGTTCAGAAACCAGGGTGCCTGATCGATGGTTTTCAGAACTGTTTCCTGACTCTGCTCCAACAGACCCACGATCTTGATCTGCATCCCAAGCCATTTATCAACCTCTTCCTTTTTTGACCTCGGATCATCTGAGTCACAGATGGGAACTCGCAGATATCTCAGTCGTTTTGCGATTTGCCTTTGCCTAAACTTGTGACAATTCTAAAATTCAACTTTAGAATTGTCAAAACCTTCAGCCCAATGGCGTTAATCCTCTTCAGGCGGGAAACAGTCGGGGTCTTCCTCGTCGGTCAGGCAATCCTCGTCATTGTCGATTCCGTCGTCGCACAAAGTCTCCTTATCAGGCACCCACCTACAGGTGAATTTGTAGAAGATGCGCGATGGAAACCGTTGCTTTTCCATGACCATGCCGATGTCACCACCCTTGAGGTACCGCTCCGAAGAGGGGCTCACCAAATACCAACATGCGCTCGCCTCTCCCGCTGTCTCCAGCGGACAGCCCGGACCGATGCACATAGGTTCGGAAGACGGGAGGATATCCGCCAGCCGGGGATCCAGGTCGAAATCAACGTATTCGTATGGAACTCCCATGGGATAATGCAAAAGAGCGCACCCCACCTTTGATTCCACGACCGTGGGACTGTAGCCTTCAGGACACGCGCAGGGTGTCTCACCGTCGGTTTCCTCCAGGCAGCCGATTAAATCGTCAGGAGTACACATCCCGTTCCGGCAGACATGACCGCACCAGGGAACCCGATAGATTCTCTCATCCGGCAGGGACTTGCCGATTGTAACCCACACGGCGCAATTTGGGTTGCATACTTGGCAGGAAGTACCAGGAACCCCTTCGGGGCAGCCGGAAATCCGGAATCTCAGCCAACTATCATCTAAAAAGCTTCGTGGATGCCGGTGCCCAAATAAACCGGAAAAATTCTGCCGGCAAATCTCATGGAAAACAAATTCACTCAAGGTTTCTTCCATCACGGACATTACAAACTCCCTAAGACGCACCGCTGGAAAAACCTCTTCGCCTCCCTCCGTCAGCCGGCAGCTCGGTTCCAAGCGCGGATTCCCATCACTCGTGCGGGAGACCATCAGTTCCTCGCTAACTCGTCCCCCGAAAGAAAACAAACTCAATTGAAACGATGGGTTCAAAAACTTCATGGTCGACAGATAAGACTCCACAGTTCTCATGAGCTGGGGTGAACTCCCTTCCCCCGGCCCGGCCGTACAGCCCGTGCGCACACCGGGCGCCCTGGGATCGGACACCCCGCAATCGACTCCCCACTCGAAACAGCGAAACTCTCCGAAAGGACCGAGCCAAGAATTCAAATCATCCATCTCAACGGACGGATCGTAGAGTTGATCCGGATCCGCCGCGGAACAGTCATCCTTTCCTGCAACAATCATTACAACCCTGACCCCTTCTTTCCGGAAAAACCCACCCCCTGTTTTATTGAATCCACCACTGTCATGATGTTCATCAAAATTTTCCAACTCGTTTTTGAGCATGGATTCCAGAGCGTTCAATGGTTGAAAAAAACGGCATCCTTCAAAAGGAACATCCACGAGACATTCCAGCACATCAATCATATCACCCGAAAAGTTCCGGCAGGTCTCCAATCCGTTACGGTTTACGGCCAGAAAGAGGTTTTCTCCAGGAAGACTCACCATGTCGCAGTTTTCTTGAGCGCATGGATTATTTACAAGCTCACCTTCAAAACTTTGCCTCGTACAACCAAGGGGAGGACGATCCACCAGGTAGCGTTGGCCATTGCCGATACACATTTCCGCCACATCCACGCCGGACAATATTCCCAACTCTCCCCGGTCTCCACCCTCGCGCGTACACCCCTCGATGGATGTATGTTTCCCCGCGCCGAGGTCGCCGCTCATCACCGTGAAACTCAACTGACTGGTCATATATGTCATTCCGAAAGGTTTAACCCATTGCTCCAGACGTCGCAGAAAATCATGCAAAGCCGGTTTCGCAACTTCCATTTCCGGAGATGAGTCCAGTACAAGCAACAAATCCAAAGGCTCTAAACGATCTTTCCAACTTCGGCTTTCACTCCAGCTTGCCTGTATAGACGGCCCAATGAATTGAGGAAAACTCTTTTTACACGATCCAAGCATCCAAACCGCGGAGATGAACAGAGCAAAAAAACCAAGTTTTGCAACCGTCTGGAATCGCAAAGAAAACCAGTTTATCTTGATATTTTGCATCCGGTTCCGTTGCCTCTCTGGTTGATAAGTGGATCCGGACAACCGAAACGGACGTCAAAATAATTTCACATCAGCGCATTTAAACCAATGGCGGCTTGGACTGCCTCGTTCCCAATCGCCGCGGGCCCAAAATAGCGCTCACAGGAGACCTGGTCAGTGCTTTTTTTTGTTCCGGCCAGTTGCATAGTGCTTGATGTAACCATGCATATCCTTAAGGCTCCTTTTGTATTTACATGGTTAGAGAACAATATCCTTTCAGTATCAAGTGTAATTATCAAAAACCCGCCCTTTGCTTGGATGCCTTACAAAACCTCTCGCTTACACATTTATGGCAAAAAAATGGGGTAAAAAAAGGCGAAATGGATAACAGTTTTCGATATAACGAAAACTAAACTGTCAACAAGCTCTAAAACAGCGACTCTGCGATTTGCTTTCCGCCCGCCTGGATGCAGGGGAGGTTTTTTTATAATGGAATATCAAGGTAAGTCCGAAACTTTGTATCTGACGATAACTATACCGTCTCCTCCGTCTCCTCCGTTTGTCGCGATGCCGGTATCCCCATCCCCTCCGCTTCCTCCGTCTCCACTTCCATTCGTTCCATTTGCACCCGGGCCACTGCCTGAAAGATCTCCGCCTCTTCCTCCCGTTGCAAATGTTATTTCGGTGCCGGTGAAGAAAATGGTTAATCCACTTCCTCCACTTCTTCCTTCTTCGCTGAGCCCGCCCGCCGAACCTGCACCGCCGCCGCCGCCGCCATGGCGGGCTCCTTTTTCAGGACCATAATCTCCTTGAGATCCGTCGTGTCCCTGGCCGTCAATTCCTGAACCCGGGTCGTTTCCCCTTGTACTTCCACCGCCACTGCCACCATCAAGTCCATCTTGTTCGGCACCTTCGTTGCCTCCACCACCACCTCCCCCGTATGCGATGAACCCCGCGAAAGAAGAGTCTTCTCCGTTCGCGCCCTGGCCACTCTCGGAACAGCTCGGATCACACGTCCCTCCCCGACCACCGCGCCCGACAAAGACTGAATAGTTTCCCGCGCTCAAGAACGTGCCTTCTAAGAGAACTCCGCCGGCGCCGCCACCTGCTCCACCGCTGGGATTGTCGTTACCAATACCTCCGCCTCCGCCACCTGCGACAATCAGGTATTCTATGTCTACTCCATTGATTACTTCCAGTGTTCCATCTTCCCTGAAAATGTGGATTCGGTATAGCGTTCCGTTTTCTTCATAATCGATAACCTCTCCACCGATTGCTTGTGTGTAGAAGCAGCCGGAAGTATCATAATCCGAGCAATCCGAAAGACAGGCCAGTGTTCCTCCCTCAAACTCCAGGCTCTCGCAAGTTTCCCCTCTCAAGTCGATTCCATCGCAAACTTCGCCGTCTTCGGCCAAGTCGTTGCCGCATTCTTCCGCCTCCTCGCATTCGCTTGTGTCAAAACCCGAACAGTCGTAAAGGCATCCAAGCGTTCCTCCCACAAACCCCAGGCTCTCGCAAGTTTCCCCTCCCAAGTCGATTCCATCGCACTTCTCCGGCCCTTCCACTCTTCCGTTTCCACAGGTGTGGCACAATGAAAAATCCAATTTGCAATCATCCGTGCAAAGAAGCTCTCCATGCTCGTAAACTGTCAAACCAGCACAGGTTTGACCTCCAAAATCATCCCCGTCACACATCTCATCCGATTCGCGAACCCCGTTACCGCATACCGCATCGCTGGAATCAAACCCGACCAAGCAACCCGCGGGCTGCATGAACGAAATGGTCAGGGTTAAAAAAAGCATTGCGGTTAAAACACGTTTTCCACGACCGGAAACGGGTAAAAAACCGGCACCGGATTCCAACTCTATTTCTTTATCATTAAACGGCATGATTCATCTCTAAAGTCGTCAAAAACCTCACGCATCAAGGCTCAGCGCGGGATCACTAGCCATGACCCATGTAATTTATTTTACGCTATTCTAAGAAGCGGTGTCAAACCGAATAGTTGTGGATTTCGCAAGGACGAAAACAGAGACCACATCCGGCAGACAAGACAAAGGAATCCAGAGGCAACACCACTGCTCGGCCGCCCAACAAGTTGGAGGCGCCGCCCCGTTTCAGCTTTTCCCTGCCGATTAGCCTAGCGCGAATATGGAGTTTATACAGACTTAATTGGGGAAGTCTTTCAACCATCCGTCAAGCTGTCGAATATGGCCAGGTTGTTCGCGAGCATCGTGCCGCCCAGGAGATCCGAGAGGGATTCGCGCAGGTGTTCGCGAGTAACACCCGGAACGAGTGCGTGGGACGCTACGGCTGCAAGAATGGCGGTGTTTTGCATACGCGCATCCTTCAAATCCTCTACGTAAACGCGCCTCTCTGTAAGCCCTAATTGTTCACAGGCTTGTGCTATCGACTCGCTGCCTAGAGGTTTTTCAACGCGCATGCGCACCCGGAGAGGCTGCCAAACCGCGTCATACCAGAGAACTGTGCCACCGGGCTTTGCGTGAGAGAGTATCCCGCGCAAAGCTTCGTTGCGCTCCATGGCAATGACCAGCTCCGCTGCGTGGGCCCGGATGAGAGGCGTGTGGGCATCGGGTCCGATGCGCAACTGTGATACCACCGTGCCGCCGCGTTGAGCCAGGCCGTGAGTGTCCACCCCTCGCACATCTTGTCCGCTCGCCCGAACAGCGCGGGCGAGTGCTTCGCTCAGTAGTCCAATCCCCTGTCCGCCTACTCCAATCATGTATACGTCGAATTTATCAGCCATTGTCTGTCTCCTTGAGACGGGGAACGATTGCATCTACCGGACAGGTCTGAATGCACGAACGATCTCCGATGCACAAATCCTCTTGAACCCAGACCGCTCCGTCTTCTGCAATCTGATAGCTTGGACAAGCAAACTCGCTCAGGCACACGTAGTGCCTTGCGCAAGTTTCGTTGACCATGACCGGCTCCAAAGTTGCCTTGCCGGCCCTCCGGCGCTCCCGGGTCTTTTTAAGCATGCAAGGATGGCTGGCGATGATGACCGAAAACCCCGGAGTTGCAAAACTCGCATCGAGGGCTTCCCGCAGCTTGTCTTGTTGGTAGGCCGAAACGCGGGTGACCTGGGTCACACCCAGCCCGGCCAACACTTGTTCCACCGGTATCCGGGGAGCGGGGCCTTGGGTGTTTGCGCCGCTGGCCGCGTGATCCTGATGTCCGGTCATCGCGGTGGTACCGTTTTCCATTACAATCAAAGTATGATCATGCTTGTTGAAAACAGCATTGATGATCCCGGGCAACCCGGCATGGAAGAACGTGGAATCGCCGATAAACGCAATCACGCGACGGGTTTTGTTAAACAGCCCCAAACCTGCCGCGGTCCCGTTCGAGTGACCCATACACAACAACGCGTCTCCGACTTCGTAAGGGGGGAGAAAACCAAGAGTGTGGCATCCAATGTCCGCGACCGCTATGTCGTTTTCTTCAAGCCAACTTCGCACAGCATGGAAAACAGTGCGATGTCCGCACCCCGGACAAAGCTGTGGCGGCCGGGGACCGCGAGCTGCAAGATTCTCATCCACGGCCGGAATTTCCACGGGCGAGGGCATCAAGTCGGGCCAGCAGGCTCGCAACACATCCGCTACCTTGTCGGGTGTGTACTCTCCCATCCATTCTTCAAGATCTTGCTTGCCGATTATCCGGGTCTTGAGTTTGCGCTCATAGGCCAAAGCTTTGATTTCCAATTCCAGGAAATCATCCAGCTCTTCCAACACTTTCACCTCGGAATGGCAATCTAAAAAACCGGCCACCAGCTCGCAATCCAAAGGATGAACCATGCCCAGCTTCAGAATGTCAGGTTTGTGTTTGGCGTCCGCCAGCACGTCTACAAGCGAAAGATAAGGCAACCCCGTTGTGATTACACCGCGCTCTTCATTGCCATTTTCGATAACCTTGTTGATTTTGGAGCTGCCGGCCCGGGCTCGTACTCCCTCGAGCTTCTTCAGTGCGCGGCGCTTGAGTGGGAACACCGTCGAAGCCACGGGAATGTACGGTCCCGCCTTCTTGTCGAAACGCGGGGTGTCATCGTGCGCCGGTGGAGACCAGGAACCGTAATGCACAAGCTCCTTATGGTGACAAACATGGGTTGTGAGGCGCACAATAACCGGCATCCGCATGTCGCGCGACAAGTCGCAAGCGTGCTTGAACATATGCATCACCTCGGTAGGCGATGCCGGCTCCAGCAAGGGGGTGTATGAGAGCCGTGCCAGGTGCCGGTTGTCTTGTTCGTTTTGCGATGAATTTGCGCCCGGATCATCACCCAGCACGATTACCAAACCCCCGACCAATTCCATGTGACCGAGTTGGACAAAGCTGTCCGCTGCTACGTTTAGCCCCACGCTCTTGAAAAACACACAGCTCAGGTGGCCGTTGATCGAAGCGCCGAAAGCCACTTCCGTGGCTACCTTCTCGTTTACCGACCACTCGAAGTACATCGGCCTTTGTTCACTCGGAATCCCTAAAATGGCCGCTCCGATTTCAGGTGTCGGGGAACCCGGGTAAGATGTCACCACGCGCACGTGGGCCTCGATCATTGCACGCACCAAGGCCCAGTTGCCCATCATTATTTCACTACCCGGCTCGCGGTCGAGCAGCACTTCGTTCAACTTTTTCATCATTCTTCTCCCTGCCTGTTCCTGCATGACACCAGTCTATTGAATGGAACCAGCTATCTCTTCACTCAACTCCCACAAACGTTCGGCCGCGACATCGTCCTGAGCGGCTTCCGACGGGTCCACTGGTCGACACTTTGAAAAATACCGGCCGCTTACCTCAGACACATCGGGAGACACCGCCAGGTAAACAGATGTCCGCGCGCCTTTCTTCGGCGAGAGAAAAAATGGTCGAGCCATCTTAAACAGCACGGATAAAAACCCACTCATGTCGCCGTCCTGGCCAAAACGAGTCCTAACCACACCAGGATGCACGGTGTTGCTCGTCACACCCCTATCCGCCCAGCGTTTCGCCAAGACACGGCCGAAATATATGTTGGCCAATTTTGATCGCTGATATGCAAGTTTACCGTCGTAGGCCTTCTCGTGCTGCAGATCGTCAAAATCCAAGCCCGATGTAGCGCGGTGCCAATCGGAAGCCACGGTCACCACTCGGGAGGGCGCGGCAGCGAATAAGGGATCGGCCAGTGCATGAGTCAGAACAAAGGGCGCCATGTGATTCACTGCAAAAGTTGTCTCCAAGCCGTCCGTCGTCACCACCCGATCGCCCAATATCAGTCCCGCGTTGTTCACCAGGATATCCAACCGATCCGTCCGACCCTTGACCTCATCCGCTAAACTTCGCACCTTCGCCATTTCAGACAAATCAGCGACCAAACCCTCAACCCTGTCACTTTCCGTAAGGGCTGAGATGGATTCAACCGCTTCATCAACTTTTCCCTTGTTTCTTCCGTGCACAAAAACCCGAGCACCCATTCGAGCCAGTTGAAGCGCGGTTATGTACCCTATACCTGTATTGGCTCCGGTCACCAGCGCCACTTTGGACTTCAAATCAACATCATGAGAATCTTGGGGTGGACAACTCATCTCAACCTCCTATCAACCTTCTGTCATCAGTGTTCACAGGCTCGAAGAGTATCCTTGCCAAGGAGACTTTTCGCCTAATTGACGCAAACATAATTACTGAAACTGACTTGCCAAGGGCTGAAGCTGAAAATGACCGTTTCCGGATTTAACCTGAAACGGCTTTCAAAACTGTTTCATTCGAAGAAATGTCGGCCATGCTCTTGCTGTAGTGAGAGAACCGGACCCGCTCTTCACCATCCACAACCACGAGAGCAGGCATGAGTCCGAGTTTCAACAAATGCCATTGCTGCCCGTACAAACGGCCCAACTGCGCATCCGGATCCGGAACTCCATAAAACGGCAATTTGTTTTTCTTCCAGTATTTCCTCATCTCTTCGTCACTGTGCCGCGCGACTACTACAATTTTCGCTCCCGCCTGCCGGAACTTTTCGTAATCCTCTTGCATCCGACCCAGATGCTTGCGGGCAAAAGGTCAACTGAACCCCCTCAAAAATACAATGACAACACATCCCTCCTCGGTCAGCGTTTCCATGTCCAGGGACTCGCCATCAAAAGTTTTCAACACCCCGTCCGGAAAAGGCGGCGCCTTGTCTCCTTTTTTCAACATTTCAACATCCTCTCCGTTTGCAGATCGCTTTTTTGATTCAAACTCTTCACAAGCTCGATCGGTTCCGACCGGTTGTAAAGAGAATTAACGTTTCAAGCCGGGGATTCAACCGAGTCAAGCGCGGATCCAATCAAGTTCTATTGCGCTGATACCTCGACTGCAGTGTAGCGATCTTCATTCGTCCCGTCACCCAGTTGACCGGAGTCATTCCATCCCCAGCACCAGGCCGTGAGGTCGGTCTTCACTCCGCACGTGAAGATTTGTCCCCCCGAAATCTTTCCCACATTGAACAACCCACTCACAAGCACAGGGGTGTTCTTATACTCTGTTGTCCCGTCTCCTAGTTGGCCTGCATCATTGCCTCCCCAGCACCATGCGGTACCGTCACTCTTCACTGCACAGGAGTGATCATCTCCACCGGAAACCGCGGTCACACCCGTCAGCCCAAAAACCTGAACCGGAGTGTTTTCCACAACATAGGTCGCGTTTCCCAGTTGACCGGCCCAGTTCCCTCCCCAACACCAAGCCGTACCTTCGCCCGTTGACGCACACGTGTGAACATTTCCACAAGAGATCTCGACAACACTGCCTAAATTATCAGGTTTCACTTGAACCCGCGAGGTTCTGAACCCCCCCCATTCCTCATTGCCGAGCTGACCGTTGCTGTTTGATCCCCAGCACCACGCCGTGCCGTCATTATTGACTGCACAAGTGTGAGCTCCTCCGCAAGAAACCCTCCTTACACCTTCATTCATGTGATGGACAATCACCGGACTATTGCTTGCGTTTGTTGAGCTGTTCCCAAGTTGGCCCTGAGAATTCATTCCCCAACACCTCAGGCCTCCGTTACTATTCAATGCACACGAGTGAACCCCCCCACAAGCAATCATTGTCGCATCAGACAAACCTCCAGCTACCTGCACCGGGGTATTACTCAGGTTATCGGTCCCATTTCCAAGCTGCCCATAGTCATTCCTGCCCCAACACCAGACGGTGCCGTCATTTTTAACCGCACACGAGTGATCGTAGCCGGTCGAAACCCCCAATACATCTTCCAACCCGATAACCTGCAGCGGAGTGTTGCTGTTGCTATGTGTTCCATTACCCAGTTGACCGTAGGAATTCGATCCCCAACACCAAACTGTGTTATCAGTCTTCATTGCACAAGTATGTTCGTAACCCGCTGAAATCGATTCCCACCCCCAGCAACGGGTTGTGTCAAAATCGGAACAATCATCCATGCAAGCCAGGTCCCCGTAACCAAGTTCAAGTGAAAAGCATGTCTCACCTACCAAATTCTCATCATCACACACCTCTCCGCCGTTTATCTCCCCGTCTCCACAATATCCAGAACAACCTGAAGTATCGAATCCCGAGCAATCCGAAAGACAAGCAAGCGCGCCTCCGTAGTAACCCTGGGTCTCGCAGTTTTCCCCAGCCAAATCTTCGCCGTCACACACTTCCGTACCCTGCCTTGAACCATCGCCGCACACCATTTGCTCACCGCACCCGCTCATGTCATACTTGCAGTCTGCATTGCAACCGAGGGTCCCTCCGCCGAGTCCCAAACTCTCGCAAGTTGCTCCGCCGAGATTCTCGTTGTCGCAATCCTCCATCGGATCAACGATTGAATCACCGCAAACGGGAAAGATGCAAATTCCATTGCGGCACACCGTGTACGGCGGAGAACCGGGATAATCACACGAATCGTAATCAATCTTTTCCATGCACGCTGATATCTGACCTGGCAATACACACCGCTCTGTTTCATCATGACAGACCTGCCCGGGTGGACACACCGCACCCCAGGAACACTTCTCTGTTTTCGACCCCGGGCATCCCGAGATAACCGCCAGGTTGTACACGGCAAAAACGGACCACAATGTGACGGAACCTGCTCTATTCAATCTTTCATGTCTTTTCACTGGCTCATCGACTCCTGTCTCAAGGAATTGCACCACCAAAACAACCCAACCCGTTGTTGCACTCACTCACATCCACTTTTTCTTGATTATGTTTCCTTTTTCGCTCAACGCCCGAAAAAATTTGCTCTGATTTTCATTTTTCTGAATTTGTACGGTCCGGATCAACTCATCAGAAAGACCATTGCCATACCCAGTCCCAAAATTGAAAGGCTCAAAACAATTAACAAAATTATCCTGTTGGCATGGGACGTTCCTGGACCATGGCTTGAAACGTTGCTCCTGTTGAAGTGGTTTTGATGATGGACACTGGTCTCAAACCGGCTGAAGGAGTGTGAAGTGGTTTGTACGGTAGCGCCTTGCTCAAAAACAAACTCGTTATCATTTCCGAATCGGATATGATCCCCCTTTTTCAATTCATGTCTGTTTATTTTGACTCCGTTTACATAGGTTCCGCCAGCGGAATCGAGATCAATGAGAGTACTTGTATCTCCCTCTACCTCAATTAAAGCGTGTGTCCGGGAAACATCCCCCGAGTCGATGACAATCTGAGCGTTTTGTGAGCGGCCCACCTTGTTGATTGCTCGATCCAAGACGTGAAACTTGCCCAAATGCTTGCCGACCCCTACGAGGCAAGGCACGGTTGTTTGCGTCGTGATCGTGGGACCCTGCGCATGTTGGGCCGGGGCTGAAAACTCGTCTCCGCAGCCAAGACAGTATTTGTAATGGGATTCATTATTCCTTCTGCATGAAGGGCAAATCCAGTTCCCAGAACCGACCGCACCCGCATCCGAATCGGTTTTTGTTCCATCTGCGGTTTGTGCGCTTGTGCGTACGGATGACACTTCTTCTGCATTAACACCAGCATATTCGGAAAAATCCGGCTGAATCAGTTCTCGGATTTTCGATGCCGCCTCTTTGGAAATCCTTTCCAGGTTCACCAGGGATTTTCCCGCAGTAAAAGTCAGCCTGGCTCCGAAGATCTCTTCTTTGAGCCCGAAATCAGAAATCTCTTTGCGGGGCCACTCCTTCCATATCTGCCCATCCAAGACATCCTGAGCCACGAAAACCACCTTTGTCGGACTGAGCGCCACTACACCTTCCCGCTTCCTGCCCATACCGTCATCCAGTGTGGCCACGAAAAAACCTTCCGCCGCGTCGACACCCAGCTTTTCCTTGATCAATGTTTCCAGCTTTACACGATCAGAATCCAACAACATGAAACGCTCCTGTGTTCTCTTCCTCATTCGCAAACTGAGGCAAGACCAGAAACTTACTTGCAACAAGACTATGTTGTCTATTCCCGTTTTTCAATCCATTTGGGGGGGCGGCGGTCAGGATCCGGCATTCTTCGGGCAGTGGATGTGTTTGCCGTCCAGATCGCTGCTAAGGGAGAATTTGAGAGAAAAAGAATTGTCATTGTGAATCGTAATTACAGCGCTTTTCTTGTGACACTCGTATTTGGGATCTGCGGCCCAGGCATCATCATCCACACAGCACAGCTCTATTGAATGGCTTCTTCTTTTTATCCTTCTTACGCTCATGATCTTGCACCCGCCTTCATGGTAATAAAGATCACCATTATCCACCACGAGCCATTCAATGCCTCTGCTCGAACAAACTTTCGAGGTTGTCCACTCACCATTCTTTACCGGGAGTCTTTGCAGGTCGCCGAGCTTGGAAAGAATCTTGAAACCTTTGAGTCCGACTTTAGTACCGCCCAAATAAAGTCTCCTGAGCTTTGAAAGCCGTAGAAGATGTCGCATTCCCCCGTTCGTGACTCCGGTTTTTTCCAAATCCAGTTTTTTCAGTTTTGACAGCCCGGAAATATGTTTCAGGCCGGCATTCCCGATTTTTGTTCCACTCAAATCCAGACTTTTCAGGTTTGACAGCCCGGAAACATGTTTCAGTTCCGAATCACCGGTTTTTGCATTCCTCAGTGATAAAAAAGTCAAGTGCGGAGCAAGAAGCTTAAGATTTTCAAGGTTCTTCTCAGATCCCTTGAATCCTTCCAGGTTCAGCAACAAACCATTTTTTTTTACAAAACACGGCGTCAGCTCTTCTATTGCACCCACGTAAAGAGAATCCGCGTTCGCCCAAACCACGGTTTCTATATCCTTGCAATGGCTGCGAACCAAAGCGATTGCCTGTTGCTCGTCAAGATCGCTCAAATCAACACCAACCACTTTTCCGTTTACGCTGATTGCTCTTTCCTTTACACCCCAGACTATCTTTTTCTCCCCTTTGTATGAGTACACCACCGTCGGCCTGTCAGCATCTCCCCTGTTTAACGCTATCAAATCCGCGTGATCCACGTCACCCAAGGCTTTCGCACATGCGGCCGAATGGTAGTCGCTTTCTTTGGGACAGCGGATTTCCACTTCTCTGGTTTTGTAATCAAGTGCGGTTTTTTCACCGGTCTTCTCAGTTAATCCGCTTTTTTTCGCTTCTTCGATTCCTTCATCCGGTCCGCTTTCATGTTCTTTTTTCGTTTTCGTTTCTTTTTCAGCAATGCTTGCTGAAGAGTCGGGGGGTTTGGCTCCCTCCGTTATTTCTTCTATTCCGCTTTTCTCTCTTTTTTCAATTTCGATGTCTTTTTCCTTGGTGGTGGTTGCATCGTTTCTACATCCCACTCCGACTACCGGAAGCACAAACGCCAACGCCACGCATGAAAGCGACAACAAAAAACCCCGTATGAACAAAAACACCGGCGGGAAAAAAGATGGTCTCCAAGTGATCATATTGTCGTAATAAACCATTGGTTTTTGTGGATGATCTTTGACCATTCGAACCTTCACCTTTTGCTAAAATTGTTCAATGAACTTCTGATTTCTCCGCCGGCTCCTCCCAAACGTCAATTCCTTTTTTTCCACCCCGTCTCATCAGCGACAATCAGATTTGTGCAAAATCGATGGCAAAGAGTGGTGGAGCCGGTTCCAGCCACATTACAAACTGTCACAGGTCGATGCTAAGTGTCAGAGAACCTCTGCCTCTCTTACGATTTCCGGGACAAAGTCCAGCCTGTAGTCGATGAGGCTTCTGAACACAACTTTTTCGTGACCGGATACCCAACCTCCGCTGGGCCCCAGCAAGGATCCTTCAATTTCCGAACCTTCGAGTGTTATGGTCTTCTTTGTAACGTACTCGGCTCTCCGAGCCGGGCCGGCCGAGACCGCGGTCGCGACCATCAATAGTGTTGCGGCGATGCATAACATCAGAGTTTTTTTCCACATTGTATCCTCCTCTTTTTTTCTGTTTGCGTCGCATACTTCCGGCCGGCGGCCGGACACACGACACTCGATACCCCTTGTGATGAGCTGTTCAATCGCTACTCGGTCATGATTTGCTCATCGCTGATGATTCACTCGTGACTCACCCCTTTGACACGGTTCATTTCGGAGTCATTGGCAAATTTTTTCAGTTTGCGGTGGGAGGGTTTCGGTCGGGAAAATAAAAGTGTCGTTACATGGTTTCAGAAGGTCACCGACACTTATGCAGGGGGCGCAAAACCGCCCCGTCCAGGCAGACTCCGGCCATCTTCTCGGCTCGCTCCAAAAGTCGGTTCGCCGACATTTCCACCAGGCTCCTGTCAATTCTGAGCTTCCAGATTTGGTTGCCGTGCTCGAAGAAAATGTTTTTTTCATCCGCGTCGAATGCAGCCACCTGACCGACGATCGTTGGAAGCACAAACCACTGGACGCGATCTTCAAGTGACCAAAGCCTCACAGTGTGGTCATCGCCCGAAACCAGGAGAAGTTTTCCGTCGCGGCTAATCGACGCAGTTGAAAAGGGCGCCTGAAGTCCGCAGAGCCGTGTAAAGGGAGCGGTGGAGGGCAGCCGAATCAGGTTCAGGCAAAACTCCCTGTCCTGCACCACCAAAACATCCCCGTCCAAGAGCCTGCTCATGGACATGAGAGGGGAATCCACCTCCGGGCGGATCGTGGTTTTGCTTCTGTCTTTAAGTGTGAACAGGGTCAGTTCGTCACCGCTTTCCGCGTAAACCAGGGCCTTTGAAGAAAGCCCCATGGATGGTCCGTTGGTATACGTGGGCGTGATTTCGTGCCGCTCGATAACAGACCAGTCGGAAGTGTTTAAGACATGCAGATTCTTGAAGGTGGCCGCGAAAAGATTTTTTCCGTCATCGGAAAAACGCACCCACGTCACGCCCGCGTCCAACTCGATTCTTCTCTTCATGCGTGCGTCCGGATAATTCAGGATCTGCACGGTATCGTCCCGTGCGCCCACCGCCAAAGTCCGGCCGTCGGGCGCGAGGTCGGCCGTCCAGACGAATCCGTTGAAAACACGACCTGCCTTTCGATCAGTGCGCCCCTTCAGGTCGATGATTCTCGCTTCGCCGTTCCATGATCCCACGAGTAGACTGTCGTCCGGCAGCGGTTGTATGAGGCCCACTATGCCCTCGACCGCTCCTACATGCGACTCCTGTGGAGCGGGTCGGAAAACATGCAGGTTTTCAGGGGATGCCAGCACGTGCAGAAATGAACCGCCTGAACGCAGGACCCCTGGTGTAATAGAGTGGGTAAGCTCCATACCCTGCATCACTCGATCCTGCAAGCCGTGAAACACCTGCATCCCGGAGATGACGCCCGTTATAAGAAGGCTGTCCTCCGGATCCTCGTGAAAAGGAAAATGAGAAAAGAAATGAATGATAGTCCCCCCGCCTTCATCCACGAGCGGCCTCCGCCGCACTTCTTTCCAATGGGGCGCAGCAAAGAGTACTGCAGAGTTTGTTCTTATGTCCGGCATGATCAAGTATTCATCGTTTCCGAAAAACGAGCCGGAAGTCGGACGTGGAAATTTCATGTCCAGTTCTCGCCAGGCCCGCCGGGTGCGGTC